>CAYRZK010000073.1:0-5602 GCA_964428785.1 uncultured Oscillospiraceae bacterium
ACCTTTTTTTGCTTTTTTGTTGCCTTTTTTCTGCAAAAGCATAAGCAGCATAGTTAAACAAATGCTCAGGCATTATCAATCATGATATGCCTGAGCACTGTTATGTACTTTGCTGTTTTTAATTATGCTGTAGCTACAGCTTCATCTTCTGCTTCTTCTACTTTGAATTCATTGCGAATTTCTTCTCTTGTCTTGTGACCGTAATCTTCCTTAACCCACTTAACGCCGGACATGATTGTCATGATAAGTGTGATTGAAATCGGAAGTGCACAGATGATAAGAAGTGCCTGTAATCCGCCAAGAGGAACTCCGCCCTCGATAAACTGTCCTGCATAGATAAGCGAGAACGGTGCGATCGAGAGGAGTACAGCCCAGAGGAGACGAAGTGACTTCTTAGGGTCTTCACCAAGTCTGAGTCCTTTGCTTGTTGAAGCTGCAAGTGTGAACGATGCTGAGTCCATAGTTGTTGCAAGAAGTAAGAAGCCTGATACAAACCAGAAGATCAATATAGCTTTACCGCCAGGAAGTGATAAGCAAAGATCTGATGTGACCTGATTTGCTCCGCCCTTTGCCATTGATTCAAATACATCGAATGCGCCTTCTAAGTATGCCTTGATACCGTAGTTACTGATAGTTGTGAAGAAAAGCCATGATCCGCATGAACCTGCTGCAATAACCATGAGTACGAGTGACTTCATCGAGCGACCCTTTGAAATCTTTGCGATGAATACCCACATCCAAGGAGCAAGGCAGATACTCCATGCCCAGAAGAATACTGTCCAAGCCTGAGGAAAGCCCGACTGTCCTATAGTGTCAAGCCCTGTTGCCATCATGACAAACTTGTTAATCATAATGCCTGTTGACTGTAATGTATTCTCTAACGCAAATCTCGGATATCCGAGGAAGAAGAAGAGTCCGCAGATAATGAAGCAGAGCTTTGATGTATTATCCGAAATAACCTTCATTCCCTTTTTAAGTCCTCTTGCCGTACTTACCGAGAAGAAAACTGTTATTGCAATAACGAGCGCTATATTCAATCCAAAGCCTTCCTTGAGACCTGTGAAGTTTGTCAAGTTGTTTGAAAGCATCGGAATACCTGTTCCATAGCTGATTGTGAGTCCGCCTAAGATCGAAACTGCAAAGATAATGTTAATTACTGTTCCGAGAGGGCCATAAACCTTCTTTCCGAGAACTCCTTCACAGCAATCCTGGAGAGTAAGACCAGGCTGCTTTCTTATATAATACCTATAAGCAAGAACTGCTGTACCGATTGAATAGAAGCCCCACATGAGGAAGCCCCAGTGGAACATATTGAAAGCAAGTAGATGTTCCGTAGCTGCCTGTGAGAACGGTTCAAGGCTCATCGGAGGATCTTCGAGGTAATAAACCCATTCGATAGCAGCCCAATAAAGTACGCTGCTTCCCATTGCTGCGCAGAATGTCATTGCCGCCCAGCTGAATGTCGAATATTCCGGCTTTTCCTTTCCCATTCTGATTTCGCCGTACTTGGAGAATGCGAACCATACGCATGCACCGAGACAAACGATAGCTAAAATCATGAAATAAATACCGAGTGCGTCACAAACCCAATTCTTAGCGCTTACCAAGGCTGAGGTTGTGCCTACCGGGTTGATAATTGTGAGTGTCAACATTGTTCCGAGTAAGAGCATGCTGACAACAATAGTGGGTATATCAAACCCTTTTTTCTGTTCCATTTCTTTACTCCTTCCACTGCCTGAGTCATTTGTTGCATTGTTATACATAAAAAAGAATAATTGCGAATTTTATAAAATGTACTTAGGCAATATTTTGTAACAGTTGTATGATATCACTCATAAATCGCACAATCAACCATTTTTCGACTTTTTTTCAGTAAATTCTCGCAATTTTTATTTTTTTGACATATATTTCCGTCCGCTTGTTATAATCGCATTTGATCCTTATCAAGGATGAGTAAGATTGTGCTTTTTTATTCTGCCTGTTTACTTCTTACATTCCCATCCGATGTATATATCTCCAGCACTGCTTCTATCCATTTTCGTTGTCCACCATGTGTCATGTTCAAAAATCATAACAGCTATAATCGTTTATTTTTCAATGTTCAAAGCCTTTTATATCATAAGCCTCTCATAAGTGCATTTGGCTGAATGAAAAATGTGCCGATATGTTTTCACGCACCAACACATTTAGTATAGAAACCATTTAGTATAGAACCACCTTTAGTAAAGCCCAAAGAAACAGCCGTCACATCAGTGACGGCTGTACTTGTACTTTTCATTTATTATCTGCGTTATATAATGCTGACTTTACTGTTCAGACATTTTTTTGTATGTTGCATATCGTTCCTTAGCATCGTTTTCGCACTGCTCGAAAAGCTTTTCTGCTGTTTCAGGGAATGTCTGCTGAAGCGATGAGAAACGAACTTCATCAAGGATGAAATCTCTGAAGTTTCCTGTCGGTTCCTTTGAATCAAGAATGAACGGATTTTTTCCTTCTTCCTTGAGGCGTGGATCGAATCTCCACATATGCCAATAACCGCATTCAACAGCCTTTTTAATTCTTTCCTGTGCGCCGGACATGCCGCCCTTGATACCGTGATTGATACATGGTGCATATGCTATGATAAGCGATGGTCCGTGATAGCTCTCTGCTTCCTTAATCGCCTTAAGAAGCTGTGCCTGGCTTGCGCCCATAGCTACCTGAGCAACATATACATAGCCGTATGTTGTCGCAATCATTCCGAGATCTTTTTTCTTCGTCTTCATACCTGATGCGGCAAACTTAGCTACAGCACCTGACGGTGTTGCCTTTGAAGCCTGACCGCCTGTATTTGAGTATACTTCAGTATCAAGTACAAACACATTCACATCTTCGCCCGATGCAAGGATATGGTCGAGTCCGCCGTAACCGATATCATAAGCCCATCCGTCACCACCGATAATCCACTGTGACTTCTTAACGAGAAGATCTGCACCCTCTAATACAATATCAACTGTTTTCTGACAGTTAGGACATGCAACTTCCGCATTCTTAAGAGCATCGAGAAGTGCTGCCGATGTAGCCTTTGATTCTTCACCGCAATCCTTAGTTTCAAGCCATGCCTTTGCTTCTGCTGCACAAATATCTTTTTCAACGAGTGCTTCTACCGCATTGATAACTCTCTGTCTTCTCTGCTTTGTTCCTGAATACATACCAAGACCAAACTGAGCATTGTCTTCAAAGAGTGAATTGCCCCATGCAGGACCGTGTCCGTTATGGTTCTTAGTCCAAGGCATTGACGGGCATGATGCTGACCAGATAGATGAACATCCTGTAGCATTTGCAACCATCATTCTGTCACCAAAGAGCTGAGTAATAAGCTTAACATACGGTGTTTCTCCGCATCCTGCACATGCACCTGAGAATTCGAGAAGCGGCTGCTCAAACTGGCTGCCCTTAACCGTATACTTATCCATCGGATTAGCCTTTGGCTCTACTGCCATAGCATATTCCCAATTTTCAGCTTCTGCCATCTGTGTTCCGAGAGGCTGCATTGAGAGAGCTTTTTCCTTAGCAGGACATACTGTTACACAGCTTCCGCATCCAAGACAATCAAGAGGTGAAACCTGAATCTTGAATTTGTAATTGTTAACACCCTTACCATCAACTGCATTGAAGCCTGCCGGAGCGTTGCCTGCTTCCTCATCTGTAAGGAGAACAGGTCTTATAGCTGCATGAGGACATACATATGAACACTGATTGCACTGAATACACTTTGTTGCATCCCATGCAGGTACAAATGCTGCTACTCCACGCTTTTCAAATGCTGATGTGCCGACTTCATAATGTCCGTCTTCATATCCGTCAAATGTGCTTACAGGGAGACTGTCGCCCTTGAGCTCATTGATAGGGAATACAATCTTTTCAATGAAGTCAGGAACAGCTTTCTTATCTGCTGCTTCATCAACTGCATCTGCCCATGAAGCAGGCACTTCGATCTTCTTATATCCCGTAAGACCTGCGTCAACAGCCGCATAGTTCATATTTACAATAGCTTCGCCCTTCTTCTTATATGTATTGTAAATAGCATCCTTCATATATTTAACAGCTTCTTCTATCGGAATAATCTTTGCAAGGTCAAAGAATGCCGACTGAAGCACTGTGTTTGTTCTGTTACCGAGACCGAGAGCAACGGCAATCTTAGTTGCATCGATTGTATAGAAGTTTACATGCTTTTCTACAAGCGCTCTCTTAACTGATGCCGGAAGCTCAGCTTCAAGCTTTTCAAGTGTATCCCATTCGCAGTTGAGCAAGAATGTTCCGCCATCCTTAATATCGCCGATGATGTCATATTGCTTAATGTAAGCCTGATTATGACAAGCAATGAAATCAGCCGTTGTTACAAGGTATGTCGATCTGATAGGATTCTTACCGAATCTTAAATGCGACTGCGTTACACCACCTGATTTCTTGGAGTCATAGTGGAAATATGCCTGCGCATACATATCCGTATGATCGCCGATAATCTTGATCGAGTTCTTGTTGGCACCTACAGTACCGTCAGCACCGAGTCCCCAGAACTTACATGAAACTGTTCCTTCTCCAGCAACATCAATTGCCGGAAGCTTTGGAAGTGAGTTGTTTGTAACATCATCAACAATACCGATAACGAAGTTATTCTTTGGTTCGTCTTCTTTTAAATTTTCATATACAGACATGAGATCCGCAGGTGTAACATCCTTGGAGCCGAGTCCGTAGCGTCCGCCTACGATCTTTGCCTGTCTGCCGTTAGCGAAGAATGCTGTACATGTATCCATATAGAGTGGTTCACCTACCGCAGTCACTTCCTTAACTCTATCGAGTACGGCAATTTTCTTTGCAGTTTCAGGAATAGCTGCAAGGAAAGCATCAGCCTTGAAAGGTCTGTAGAGTCTTACTTTAACAAGACCTACCTTTTCGCCTTTGGCTGTAAGGTAATCAACTACTTCTTCAAGCGCCTCACAAGCCGAACCCATAGCTACGATAACTCTGTCTGCATCAGGCGCTCCGTAATAATTGAAGAGCTTATAATCACGTCCTGTAAGCTTGCTTATTTCTGCCATGTATTCTTCTACGATTTCAGGAAGTGCATTGTAGAACTTATTGCTTGCTTCTCTTCCCTGGAAATAGATATCAGGATTCTGAGCTGTACCTCTGATGATAGGATGCTCCGGATTGAGTGCGCTTGCCCTGAATTTAGCAAGAGCTTCGTAATCCACAAGCTTAGCAAGATCGTCATAGTCAAGACATTCTACTTTCTGAATTTCATGTGATGTTCTGAAGCCATCAAAGAAATGTAAGAACGGAACTCTTCCCTTAATAGCAGCGAGATGTGCTACTGCCGCAAGATCCATAGCTTCCTGTACCGAATTTGAACAAAGAAGTGCGTATCCTGTCTGACGGCATGCCATAACATCGGAATGATCTCCGAAAATGCTGAGTGCATGATATGAAAGTGCACGAGCGCTTACATGGAATACCGATGGGAGAAGCTCGCCTGCGATCTTATACATATTAGGAATCATGAGGAGTAAACCTTGTGATGCTGTATATGTAGTAGTAAGTGCGCCGGACATAAGTGAGC
>CAYRZK010000074.1:0-5558 GCA_964428785.1 uncultured Oscillospiraceae bacterium
GTACTCCTGCTGCTGATGAGACAACTCGTCCACATCCTATTAACTAATCTGGCTGATTTACTACTTCGAAAGAAAATCCCACGGATAAGTCTACTTTACGGCGATTCTGCTTGAGCCTTGGTATAGCTTTAAGCTGGAGGTGCCGACAGATGCCACGGGGCGTGCGCTGACAGATTTGCAGCAGATGGGTGCAAGGATAAATCCGCTTGCTGTTCTTAATGATGAAACTATGATTACGGGAAGCGTGCCGGTATCGCAGATAAGGGACTATTACAGGAGTGTGGTATCATATACACACGGCAAGGGCAGGCTCAGCCTTACACCGTGCGGCTATGACAGATGTACTGATGCGGAGAATGTTGTTAGCAGTATAGGATATATTCCGGATGCGGACATGGAAAATTCGCCGGATTCCGTATTTTGCTCACATGGAGCGGGATATATTGTTAAATGGTATGATGTTTATAAGCACATGCATCTGCCACTGATAAATCAGAAAAAGGAAGAGTTTGAAGCAATGCCTGTTTATGTGCCTCGGACATACAGCACGGCATCGGATGATGAGCTTATTGCGATTTTTGAAAGAACATACGGAAAGATAAAAGAAACGAAGCTTCACAATCAGATGCATACGCTGCGAGGGCATGACGGCGGCGATACTGCTGCTGCGAATTATCGTGGACATGAGATAAGAGATAAAGGTCCTAAGTATCTGCTGGTGGACGGATATAATATAATATTTGCGTGGGAGGATTTAAAGAAGATATCAGAAGATAATCTCGACCTTGCACGCTCAATACTCGTGAACAGGATAGCCAATTACAAAGCTATGCGAGATGAAGAGGTAATAATTGTTTTTGATGCATATAAGGTGGCAGGGCAGCTGCGTGAGATTGAGGAAATAAACGGCATAAGCGTAGTTTATACAAAAGAAGCCGAGACGGCAGACCAGTTTATCGAAAAGACCTCAAAAGAGATGAGCAAATATAATCAAGTACGTGTGGCTACAAATGATAACCTCGAAAGACTGATCATACTTGGTCACGGCGCTCAGCGAATTACGGCGGAGGATTTTCTTCGTGAGGTGCAGAGTGTAGAGGACGAAATAAGCAGCTTTATCGGCAGTAATTAAGGCGAAGGATTGTGATTTCGGAAGAGCCGAAGCGGAGTATGGCGGCAGAGAGGTTTGGCACAGTATGACGGAAAAGAGTGAGTGAAATGACGAATTTGATATTTGTGCTTGAAATTATCGGAACGGTGGCATTTGCTGTTTCGGGAGCTATGGTTGGAATTGAAAAACGGCTTGACCTGCTTGGTGTAATACTTTGTGGGCTTTTTACAGCTGTCGGCGGTGGTGCGATGCGTGATATTTTCATGGGTGATCTGCCGCCTGCGATGTTCGTTAAAATCGTATATGTAAGTACGGCTTTTGCGACATGCATAGTAACCTTCGGCGTTGCAAGGGTATTTAAGGATAAGTATCTTAACAATGTTAAGCTTATAAACAGGATAAATAATGTTTTTGATGCGATTGGTCTCGGCGTATTTACTGTGGGCGGCATGAATGCTGCGATGCTTAACGGGTTTGGTGACAATGCCTTTTTTGTGCTTTTCCTTGGCGTGATTACAGGCTGCGGCGGCGGTGTGATCCGTGATGTGACTGTAAATGAAATACCGGTTATTTTTACGAAAAATATTTATGCGTTGGCGTCGCTTGCGGGAGGTGTGGTGTATTACATATTGCATCTTTGCATGGATGCCGGCGAGGTCATAGCCGTTTCGGCAGGAATTTTGACGGTGTTCGTGCTTAGGATGCTTGCGGCAAGATATAAATGGAATCTGCCGAAAGCGCTTGAGTAAGGCTCGGAAGCCGGCGCAAAAGTCAGCTTAATGGATGAAAGCGTTGCGATATATTATTGCGGCGAGCATAAGCGTACGATGTGAACCGCCAAGAAGATTGAAAAATTTTTAACGGAATTCGGGCTTTAGAGGTTGACTATAGCAGTGATTTCCTTATATTATAGAACTATATGCAAATTATAGTTTAAATATAGTTTAATGTTGTTTAAGGAGAAAGAAATGAATTTCAGAGAAGAATATAATGCAAAGCTTCGCACAGCGGATGAAGCAGTCAAGGTTATCAAGAGCGGCGATTGGATTGACTTTGCGATCGGTCTTGGTTTCCCTACACTCCTCGATGAAGCTGTAGCAAAGAGAAAAGATGAGCTTGAGGATGTTAAAATCAGAGGATATCTCGTAATGCAGCCTATCAAAACCGTAGAATGTGATCCTACAAGAGAGCATTTTACATATAACAGCTGGCATTGCTCAGGATACGAAAGAAAGCTTACAGATAAGGGACTTTGCAACTATATCCCGATGATTTACAGAAATGTAGCAGCTTATTATACAAATTACCTCACTGTAAATGTAGCAATGATGGCAGTGCCGCCTATGGATGAGCACGGATATTTCAATTTCTCGGTTAATAATGCAACTGCAAGAGCAACGCTCGATAAGGCGGATGTTGTTATCCTCGAAATAAATGAAAATCTTCCAAGAGTACTTGGCGGACAGGACGAATCAATCCATATTTCGGAAGTAGATATGATCGTTGAAGGAAAGCACGATGCACTTCCTACACTTGCAGCAGGCGCAGCAACTGAAATCGACGAAGCTATCGCAAAGATTGTTGTGGAACAGATTGTTGACGGTTCGACTATCCAGCTCGGTATCGGCGGTATGCCAAATGCAGTAGGACAGATGATCGCCAAGTCAGACCTTAAAGACCTCGGTATGCATACGGAAATGCTTGTAGATGCTTATCTCGATATGTACAAGGCAGGCAGACTTACAAACAGAAGAAAGAATATCGACAGAAATAAGGGTGTATTTGGATTTGCTATCGGTTCGCAGGATCTCTATGATTGGACAGATAACAATCCGGGACTTGTTACATATCCTATCGACTATGTAAACGATCCTGATGTTATTAAGCAGATTGACAATTTCGTATCAATTAACAACTGTATCGCTGTTGACCTTTATGGACAGATCTGTGCCGAGAGTGCGGGAACAAGACACATTTCTGGAACAGGCGGACAGCTTGACTTCTTAACAGGCGCATTCCAGTCAAAGGGCGGTAAGGCATTTATCTGCATGACTTCATCGTTTACTGATAAGGCAGGAAACCTCCAGTCAAGATTTAAGCCGACATTCTCGGACGGTTCTATCGTAACAGACCCTAGATCACAGGGCTTCTACCTCGTGACAGAATACGGTATTCAGAACCTCGCCGGCAAGTCAACATGGGAAAAGGCAGAAAGCCTTATCTCGCTTGCTCATCCGCAGCACAGAGACGAGCTCATCGCAGCAGCAGAAAAGCAGGGAATCTGGAGAAATTCAAACAAGAGATAATTAAACAAACAATGGATAATAAAAGCCCGCAAGCTTGCGGGTTTTTAGATTGAAGCAAAGACTCCCGGCATATGATCATTGCCGGGAGCTTTTGTACTATTACGGCTTATTATAAATGCAAAATACGATATGCGAGTTTACTTTACCGAGAGCTAAGCGGTATGCGTATGTGCTGCCGGTACGGGGCGCTTTGTTCTCAAAATGTTTTCAGCACTCCAGTAGAAATTTTCTTCTCCGATATATTCATAAAGCTCGGTTCTTTTGAACATTGCGATAGTAGCATCCGGAAGACCGGAAAATGCAATATCGATGCCCTTAACACGGAGATTTTCCACAAGCGTGCGCAATGTTTCCGCACAGGAAATATCAATATTGGATACACCTCGCATTGAGAGGATAAGCGTGTCTGCGCAATCAAGGCTGTATTCGATATCAGCTATTTTCTGCGTGTTTGCAAAAATCATAGGGCCTGTAATATATGCTACTATAGCGTTGCTGTATCTCTTGGCAAGAAGCTCATCGTCAATACCGGCTCTTTTCATATCTACCTTCTGGTAGTGAATTTCGATCCTTGAAAGCCTTACGACAAGAACGATAAGACCGAGGAGCACGCCGATTGCAATGGCAATAGTAAGATCGAATACGATAGTCGCCAGCATAGTTACGATAAATTCTGCAATAGCACCCTTGAATTTGTGCGAAAACATATATTTAATTGAGTGCCACTCGTTCATTCTGAAAGCTGTTACCATGAGCACGCCGGCAAGTGCTGCCATAGGGATTTTTGACATGACAGGGGCGAGCGCAAACATTGATATGAGAAGTCCTACTGCGTGGAAAACACCTGTAAGTCTTGTCTGAGCGCCTGAACGGATAGCAACGCTTGTACGAGCTATAGCGGCTGTTGCCGGGATGCCGCCGAAGAACGGAAGTATTATGTTACCTACGCCCTGTGCGATAAGCTCCTGATTGCTCTTCAGGCGAACACCTGTCATCTGTCCGGCGCTGGCACCGCAGAGCAGTGATTCGATCATACCTAAGATGGCGATTGAAAACGCCGGTGTAATGAGCTCATATATTTTGTCCATGCTGAGTGCGGAAAATTTAAGACTGTTTTCCGGCATGAGTGTCTGAGGAATAGCGCCTACTGTAGCTGTATCAAGCTTCATGAAAATGGAAAAAGCCGTTGCTATGATGATGCTTATAAGTGAAGCCGGTACTACAGCGTTCCATTTCTTTGGGAATATTACCATGAATATTACTACGAAAAGACCTATTGCTACTGAAGTGATATCGGGAGTAAAGCCGAGCCTGCCGTAGCTTATGAGCTTTTCGACCGCTGAGGTACCCTCGCTGTGCGTTCCAAAGAAATTGTCGATTTGACCGAGAGCGATGATTACCGCAATGCCTGATGTAAAGCCTGTAATTACAGGTGATGGTATGAATGAAGTCAACATGCCGAGCTTAAAAATACCGGCAAGAAGTATTATAATACCTGCGATGAGTGTTGCGATAAATACGCCGTCAAGTCCGTATCCGGCAACAAGAGATGTCAGTATTGCCGCCATAGCGCCCGTAGGCCCGGAAATCTGATAGTAACCGCCTGCAAGAAAGCTCATTACAAGACCTGCGATAATAGCGGTGATAAGACCTGCGGCAGCATCAGCGCCGGAGCTTACACCGAAAGCAAGTGCAAGAGGGAGCGCAACTGCGGCAACCGTAATACCTGCAAGAAGATCCTTCATAAGCTTGGCTGAATTATAGCCTTTAAATTCGCTTCGTAAATCGTCTCTGAATTCGTGTAACATTTTAATTTTAGTTCCTTTTACTTATATTTTGAAGCTGCGCCGGTTCGGAGCAAAGTATAAAGGAGCTTTGCGGCATCCGTCCGGACACACAACATTCCTATGATAACACTACGGATTTTTGTTTGCAACCTGAGACTTTAAAAATGAATAGGAAAAAGGTTTAAAAAAAGAGCTTTGTATACATTTTAAACACAGTATTTATAATGCCGGCAAGAGGAACTGCGAGTATCATTCCGATAATACCTCCGTAGTGACCGAATATGCTGACAGCAAGAAGTACAAAAAGCGGATGAAACCCGGCGCTCCGTCCGACCACCTTGGGATATATGATAT
>CAYRZK010000075.1:0-5495 GCA_964428785.1 uncultured Oscillospiraceae bacterium
TGCGTATTGAAAAACTCCGCATTGTGATATAAAATGTGATAAAAACTATATGTTGCTGCAAAAGAGTATTCGAGTATACGGAACATTCCTGTATACATGAAGTACCTTTATACGGTCATACGATCAGGAGAAATTTATGAACAGTAAGACAAGAAAAGAGCCTGTGCTTGTAATTATGGCGGCAGGTATGGGAAGCCGTTATGGCGGACTTAAGCAGATGGATCCTATAAGCGGAAATGGTGAAGTGATTCTTGATTTTTCACTTTACGATGCCGTTATGGCAGGTTTCAAAAAAGTAATATTCGTTATAAAAAAAGAGATAGAGGAAGATTTTAAAGCACTCATAGAGGGAAAAGCATCGAAGCACATTGATGCTGCATATGCATTCCAGGAGCTTAATGATATTCCGAATGGATTTGCGGTGCCTGATGGGCGCACCAAGCCATGGGGGACATGCCATGCTGTTCTTGCGTGCCGTGATATGATAGATGGACCGTTTGCGGTAATAAATGCCGATGATTACTACGGTAGCGGCGCATTTCAAATGATATATGATTGTTTATTGTCATTAGACGATGAAACGGATGAGCAGGGTAATGTGACATATAATTATGCAATGGTAAATTACAGAATCGAAAATACACTTACGGAAAACGGGTTCGTTGCACGAGGTGTATGCGAGGATGACGGTAATGGTTATCTAAAGGAAATAAACGAGCGCACAAAGATAATGCAGAAGGGCGGCATTATTGTATATGCGGAAGAGGCACGGGACAGAGACGGCAATATTATTCCGGGCGAAAAATATACAAAGGTGGAACGAGGAACACCGGTTTCAATGAATTTTTGGGGATTTACAAGGAGCTTTATTGATGAGCTAATAGAAAGATTTCCGGAATTTCTTGAAGATACATTAAAGACAAATCCGGAGAAGGGCGAATATTATTTGCCTTTTGCGGTGCAGCAGCTTCTTAAAGAGGGCAAGGCAAAGGTTAAAATGCTAGAATCTCATGATAAGTGGTATGGCGTGACATATCATGAGGACAAGGAAGATGTGGTAAACGCTATGCAGTCGCTCAAGGATAAGGGCTTTTATCCCGATAAGCATATGCATTCCAGGAGCTTAATGATATTCCGAATGGATTTGCGGTGCCTGATGGGCGCACCAAGCCATGGGGGACATGCCATGCTGTTCTTGCGTGCCGTGATATGATAGATGGACCGTTTGCGGTAATAAATGCCGATGATTACTACGGTAGCGGCGCATTTCAAATGATATATGATTGTTTATTGTCATTAGACGATGAAACGGATGAGCAGGGTAATGTGACATATAATTATGCAATGGTAAATTACAGAATCGAAAATACACTTACGGAAAACGGGTTCGTTGCACGAGGTGTATGCGAGGATGACGGTAATGGTTATCTAAAGGAAATAAACGAGCGCACAAAGATAATGCAGAAGGGCGGCATTATTGTATATGCGGAAGAGGCACGGGACAGAGACGGCAATATTATTCCGGGCGAAAAATATACAAAGGTGGAACGAGGAACACCGGTTTCAATGAATTTTTGGGGATTTACAAGGAGCTTTATTGATGAGCTAATAGAAAGATTTCCGGAATTTCTTGAAGATACATTAAAGACAAATCCGGAGAAGGGCGAATATTATTTGCCTTTTGCGGTGCAGCAGCTTCTTAAAGAGGGCAAGGCAAAGGTTAAAATGCTAGAATCTCATGATAAGTGGTATGGCGTGACATATCATGAGGACAAGGAAGATGTGGTAAACGCTATGCAGTCGCTCAAGGATAAGGGCTTTTATCCCGATAAGCTTTGGAAATAAGCTTGCGGTAGACAATATAGACAATATTAAAATCGGATGAGCAGCTTACGGCTGCTCATCCGTCATCTGTGGGTTAATGTCTATCTCGGCACACACCCTTCGTTAAACAGTGTCATCATCTCACGGGTCAGCGAGATGCCGTCGTCTTCGCCGGGTACTTCGCCTCGTTTAAACCATTCGGCAGTCGCAAGCTCGCTTGTATCGATATGCATAGTCCTGTCTCCATCGAGGTCGCAGAAATATCCTATGGAGAGATTTCCCGAAATACCCCATGGCTGGCTTTTATAATATCTGATATTCTTTACATGGAGACCTTCTTCCTCCATAACTTCTCTGGCTACGGCTTCTTCGGCTGTTTCGCCTATTTCAATAAAGCCTGCAATCGCACCATAGCGTTTGTTTTTGCTTGTTGTCGTCGGTCCTGCCGAGGTTGCAAGCAGGCACTTATCGCCGTCCGTCACAAGAACGATTACCGCCGGATTTATTCTCGGAAAAATCATATTCCCACATTCCGGACATCTCATCATGCGCTCTTTTTCGTCATGCTGTGTCTTTGCACCGCAGCGTCCGCAGTATTTGTTATCACGATACCAGACATAAAGATGCCATGCCGTACACATCGCAAAATAAATATTTTTCGGAATTCCCGGCCAGTCACGGCGGATCGCCATCATCGGAGCATATGTGAACTTTTCGTCCGGGCAGTCTCCGAAATTTCCCATGAATATGAAATAATTTTTATCCTGAAGTCTGAACACATACCGTATTATATCGTTTTCACGCCAAACAACGCTGCTGTTTTCGGTCATCCACTGTGAGACCTGAGCATATGTCGGGAGCTCAAGACCTCCATCTTCACGGTGATTGTGAAGCACGCTGTTTCCCTGAAAGCATATTACAGTATCATACGCTTCGGGCTTTATATCGTTGTGAAATTCATTCTGCATCCTGCCGTAATCCAAATCCTGAATCATTTTTCCATCCTTCTTATATTCTTATTCTTTCAAATTTTTTCAAATCGGCGATAACAGCACAGCACCTTATTACATGCTGCAAATTAAAATGGCTGATCGCTGCACATATTATACCATTACACCGCTGTAAAGTAAAATACTTGGGCAAATTTAGGGCAAATTTAGCAGTCGGTTTTTGTTTACACTGCACAGCACGATTGATATAATATTTGTACGAATATGTTTGACCTAAAATTTTATAAATTACAGGAGGTTTTTATGATTAAGGAATTATTTGATAAGCGCAATTCCATGTACGGTCCTGCCGTATGCGAAGCGCTCAGAAAGAGAAAGTTTGAAGCATATTATTGCAATACCAAGGAGGAGGCTCTCGAAAAAGCCATGTCGCTTATTCCGAAAGAGCATGTTGTAGGCTGGGGAGGCTCAGTATCGATAAATGAAATCGGTCTCATAGATGAGCTTAAGAAAAACGGCTATACTCTTCTTGACAGAGATGCCGAGCCTGACTTTGCGGAAAAATCCAAGATTATGAGGCGCATCATAGCCGAAGCGGACACTTTTATTACGAGTGCAAATGCCGTTACCGAGGACGGACAGCTTCTTAATGTTGACGGAAACGGCAACAGAGTAGCCGCTATAACATACGGTCCGTCAAATGTTGTGGTTATTGCCGGTATAAATAAGGTCGTTCGTGATATCGAAGATGCCCGTGACAGAATACGCACTGTTGTAGCGCCGATAAATGCACAGCGATTCCCACTTAACACGCCTTGCAAGGCAACAGGCAAATGTGCCGAATGTCTGAGTGACGACTGCATATGCGCTCACTGGGTACAGACGAGAATCTGCAAGCCGGCAAACAGAATAAAAGTAATACTTGTCGGAGAAGAGCTTGGGTTTTAACAGCATGTTCCGAATATTGTCAACAAGGATGAATTTAATGTAGGTGATGATGTTTTGAATAAAATTTATGATATCTGCCCTCGGTAAATAAGTAAGCATATCAATGAAGTGGGGCATATATGAAAATAGCAGGTTTAATTCATAAATTTAATAACGCAGTATATAAGAGCTTTGAACGGTTCAACTTTTTTAAGATTGCTTATGCTGCATATAAAGCACACGGTGTATGGCGAAAAAATTTACTTGAATTTTTATTCGAGCACAGAGGACAGGGGCTTAACATTATAGCAGCAAATGATAAAGCTGTTGAAATACTGTCACAAGAGTATTGCTTCAAAATTCCGGTTTCTGCTTACGGATTCATGGCTGTTCGTAACGAATATGATGTAAAGCGTCGCTTGTCGATGGAGGACATTCTATCCAGCTATTATGATGAATGTTTGCTGCTCGGAACGGGAGACAAGGCTTATCTTAAAGCAAGATGCCTATACAAGGCGGATACGGCAGCCAAGGATGCTTTTGTGCCTGTATGGGCAAAGCTTCTTACGGAGCAAAGCAGAGAAATCGTGATTTCGGAAGCTATGCTGAAAGAGCGTTTTCCTTACTACAGCGAGATTTTAAAAAAGTATAAAGCAGGCTCAAAGATGCCTGAAGAAGTGTATGCTCTTGACGGATTAAGGGTTCGTCAGGGTTTTTGCCACGGAGATTTACATGAGGACAATATCATGTATAATGATGCTGCCGGACTTACACTCATAGATTTTGAGGATGCTTCATTCGATGGATTTGTGGAAATGGAGGTCTTTCAGTATGTGATGTACAGACTGAGGACAAACAATCCAAAGACGAGAATGGAGGTAGTGTCCGATGTGTTTTTCGGAGAGGAATATACACTTACGGAAGTCGCTCGTTTTGGCGATTTATTCAGAAAAGATTTATTGTTTCTTTATGCACTCATATGGGAAAGCAGAGATATGAACAGACTGTCTTGCAAACGGTAGCTGAGGAGGCTTCGTATTTCGGCGAAATTAGAAGCATGTGGGATTTCATTATTTTAAGATTTTAAGACAGCTTTTTCGGAAACGGCTTTTTCGCAGACTACTTTTAGAAAGTATCCCGGTTCGGCTTTGTGTTCCCGGCAGGGCTGAAAGCCTTGTGCCACAACAATGGGTTATAAAGACAAAAGAATGTAAAAGGAAAACGGAAGTAAAAATTCGAAAATGAATTAGAAAGCGTCTCCCGACGCTGTGAAACGATATGCGCATTATGCGTATGCCTGCCGATTGGCTCGACAGTGTGATATTCGTTACAAGCAGAATGGGAGCCGCTTTTGTATTACCGTAATTATTCTTGTGGCTTTATCATATTTCGGCATCTATTCTCAAGAGGATAGATGTGAAGAGCTTCATGCCCTCAAAGAAATCCTTGATCGGGAGTGCTTCGTCAGGCTGATGCCCTGCGCCGTAGCCGTCCGTAATATATTCCGGGAACAGGCTTCTGTCGATGGAGCACATGCCGGTCGCAAGTGCTCTCGGAAGCTTGCCTGCATATGTGCCGCCACGCATTACCGGGATATCTTTTTTGATACCCTTTGCCTTTTCGTATTCCTCAAGAACGATCTGTATTACAGGCGAGTCGAGCGGTCTTGCCGAGCCGTTCATGTGGCTGAGCACCTCTGCGCTCATGCCTGCTTCGGCAGCTTTGCTGTTTATGGCAGCGGAGAGCTCTTCAAATACGCTGGACACCATAAATCTGCAATCGCATCTTATATAG
>CAYRZK010000076.1:0-5419 GCA_964428785.1 uncultured Oscillospiraceae bacterium
GAAAATAAGTCCGTCATAAAAGCCTTTATCGGCGAGTTCCTTAAAATTAGCAACTGTAATCGGAGCAATCTCAGGATAAAGCTCGCCTTTCATTACTCCGCCGTTTTCCATTTCAATCTGTACATATAACATTTTGTTTCCTCCTATAATTAAATTCATTTACTGTTTGTATACTAAGGTGAATATACATTCAATGAATATTCATATCATTCACAGCACTACAGACATGCAAGCACTCCGCCTGCAACCGCCATTATGATCGTGATCTTTATCGGGCTTATCTTAAACTTCGCCGCAAGCAGGAAAGAAACGGCAAAAATCGCCATCGGTATCGCATTTATATGCGTTCCCGTCCACAGCACCGTCTTTCCTATTACGATGACCGCAGCGGCTATAAGACCTGCTGTTACAGGTCTTATGCCTGCGAAAATACCTTTTATCGCCTTGCTTTCGTTGAATTTTTTTAAGAACGACGATACGATAATTATAAGCACAAACGACGGAAGTCCCACTCCGAGCGTCGCTGCCGCCGCACCGAGCAAGCCGCCCGACTTAAAGCCTACATAAGTCGCAGCATTTACCGCTATAGGCCCCGGTGTTACCTGTGAAAGCGGCACAAGCATCGCAAGCTCATCCGCCGCCATAAACCCTGCGTCCTCCACAGTCTGAAAAATCATCGGAAGCATTGCATATCCGCCGCCGAAGCTGAATGCTCCAATCTTAAAAAATATCATGAACAGTCGGAAATATGTCATTTTGTTTCTCCCTCCCGTTCACTATCGTCTGCGATTTTTTTCGTGCATATGCATGTATATACAAGTCCTGCTATTCCGCCGCCGATAATAACAAGCACAGCATTTACTTCTAAAACTCCCACAAGCACAAAGCTTACAAGCGCAAGCGCCGCACCGAAATATCCTTTGATTACCTGTTTTCCGAGCTTATATGCCGAATACATAATAAGTGCACATGATGATGCCGTAATCGCTGAAAAAGCGCCGTCAACATACTTATTGTCTCCTATCGCAGTAAGAAACAGCACTGACAGCACGATTATAATAAATGACGGCATTATTACCCCTAAAGTAGAAAAAAGGGCTCCGGCAAAGCCCCTTCTCTTATAGCCTACATATGTTGCCGAATTTATCGCTATAACGCCCGGCATTGCCTGTGTCACGGCGATACAATCCACCATTTCCTCTTCAGTAAGCCACTTATAATCTTCTACCGCCATTTTCTGAATGAGCGGGAGCATCGCAAGCCCGCCGCCGAATGTGAACATTCCTATCTTAAAGAATCCCGCAAACATTCTGAAAAGTTCTTTCATAATATATTATCTTCCTATTATTTATCTTCCTGTCTTTTCCGCATTGACAATCTTTACAGCCTCATTCACTGCTTCTTCGATCGTCACATCGGCCTTTTCCGCATCTCTTCTGAGCTTATATTCAACAGTGCCGTTTGCCGCACCTCTTCCTACCGTAATTCTTACAGGAATTCCGAGAAGATCCGCATCCTTGAATTTAACGCCCGGTCTCTCATCTCTATCATCGAGTATTACTTCAACGCCTGCTCTCTGAAGCTCTTCATAGATATGATTTGCCGCATTTGCCTGAGCCTCATCAGCAGCATTAACAAGCGTTACAATAACATGATAAGGTGCCACCGACATCGGCCAGATAATACCATGCTCATCGTGGTGCTGTTCAACAATTGCCGAGAGTGTACGAGTAACGCCTATACCGTAGCATCCCATAACAATGAGCTTGTCCTCCTGATTTTCATCCTTATAATAAGCCTTCATCGATTCGGAATACTTTGTTCCAAGCTTAAATACCTGACCTACCTCAATACCTCGAGCATGTTTTACAGGCTCACCGCATACAGGGCACGGATCTCCCTCCTTGAGCACCTTAAGATCGCATACGATATCACCCTCATAATCTCTGCCATAATTCACATTCTTCACATGATAATTTTCCTTACATGCACCGGCACAAAGGTTTTTCGCCTTTGTCAGCTCACTGTCAACAACAACAGTGCAGTCATGAAGTCCTACAGGGCCGGTAAATCCGCCAACACAGCCCGTAACCGCCGACATCTTGACCTCATCGGCAAATTCAATCGCATGCTCCGGAATATTGAGTGCATTGACAAGCTTAATCATATTAAGCTCTCTGTCACCTCTGATAAAGGCAGCCACATATCCGTTTTCTTTACCCTCTTCATCATATTTAACAAAAAGAAGTGCCTTGATTGTCTGCTTTGTATCAAGTCCGAGATACTTTGCAACATCCTCAATTGTTTTTGTTCCCGGAGTATATACCTCTTCCATCGGCAGCATAGCACAGTCACAGCCCGGATCATCCACTGTTTCGGCACGCTCAACGGTTGCCGCCATATTGCACCTTTCACAATATGCTATCTCTGATTCGCCTACCTCCGCAAGCGCCGTAAATTCATGCGAATTGCTTCCTCCAATAGCTCCGGTATCTGCTTCTACAGGTCTGAATTCGAGCCCACATCTTGTGAAAATCTTTGAATATGCATCATACATCGCATTGTAGCTTTCATCAAGTCCGGCATAGTCCTTGTCGAACGAATATGCATCCTTCATGATAAATTCACGGCTTCTCATAAGTCCGAAACGAGGTCTTGCTTCGTCTCTGTACTTGGTCTGTATCTGATAAAGATTGAGAGGCAACTGTCTGTATGAGCTTACATCGTTTCTGATAATATCAGTGAAAATTTCTTCATGCGTAGGGCCGAGGCAAAAATCTCTGCCGTTTCTGTCCTTAATTCTCCAAAGCTCAGGGCCGTAAGCATACCATCTGCCTGATTCCTGCCAAAGCTCTGCCGGATGTACAGCCGACATAAGTATTTCCTGTGCTCCCTTAGCATCCATTTCTTCACGGACTATATCTTCGATTTTCTTTACCGAACGCCATCCCAGCGGCATAAATCCGTAAATTCCCGACGCAAGTTTTCTGATCATTCCCGTTCTCAGAAGAAGAACATGGCTTGCGATTTCAGCTTCAGCCGGTACTTCTCTGAGCGTCTTTAAGTGCATCTGTGAAAGTCTCATTTTACATTCTCTCCTTACATATGTTATGAATTTTAAATCAGTGTGTATATAACAGCGCAGCAGCCTGAGCCGCCATGCCCTCGCCTCTTCCTGTGAGTCCGAGTCTCTCTGTCGTTGTTGCCTTTACGCTCACCCTTTCGGGGACTGTTCCGAGTGCAGCCGCAATATTTTCCGTCATTTGCTGTATGTACGGTGCAAGCTTTGGCATCTGAGCGACTACTGTTGCATCAACATTCCCGATTTCAAACCCGTTTTCGCGGACAAGCTCCGCCGTATGTTCCAATATCAACATGCTCGATATGCCCTTATATCGTGCATCACTGTCCGGAAAATGCCTGCCGATATCTCCAAGTGCGGCAGCACCGAGTATGGCATCCGCTATAGCATGAGCGAGAACATCCGCATCCGAATGACCCAAAAGACCTTTCTCATAAGGTATCTCGACACCTCCGAGAATCAATTTGCGCCCCTCTGTCAGTCTGTGAACATCATATCCCGTACCTATCCTTGTTTCCATAGGCAGATCCTCTCTCGTTGTAATTTTTATATTGGTATAGCTTCCCGGCACTATCGCCACATTTCTTCCGAGCCTTTCCGCAAGGCTTCCGTCATCAGTTCCGACATATCCATCCGACCATGCCCTGTTATACGCTTCGGCTATCAGATTTCTCTCAAAGGTCTGCGGCGTCTGTACCGCAAAGAGATTGTCCCTCTCAAGCGTAATACCGCCGCTTCGTATCGTATCCTTTACAGGCACCGCCGCCGTACATGCGCCGTGCTTTGCCGCCGCTTCGAGCGACGCCTCTATTATATCGCCTGTTACATACGGGCGTGCACCGTCATGTATCATAACATATTCAAAGCTGCTTATTCTCATAAGCTCTCTCAGCCCGGCTCCGACGGACTCCTGTCTTTCTTTTCCACCCGGCACCATACATCTTATTTTGCCGCAATCCGCAAGAAGCTCTTCATACATGCTTCGATACGTTTCGTTTATTACAACGCATATATCATCAACATATTCGTTTTTTTCAAAAACTTCAACAGTTTTTTTGATCATCGGTACTCCGCCGATCTTCATAAACTGCTTAGGCAGCTCTCGACTTCCGCCGCCCATGCGTGTTCCGGAGCCTGCTGCGGCGATTATAACGCCTACCGTCATTTTCTTATACATGACAGCCTCCCAAGAATTTTTATCCTTTTTACTGTTTTGAATTACTATTTATCTTTTAATTCTTACATACCGCCGTCCATACCGCCGTCGTTACTTTTTCGGCTTTCCGAAAATCATGCGTCCGGCAGATGTCTGGAGTACACTCGTTACAATAACATCTATAGTCTGACCGATAAATCTTCGTCCATCCTCGACTACGATCATCGTGCCGTCATCAAGATATGCGACAGCCTGATCGGATTCCTTACCCTCTTTTACAAGGAAAAGCTGCATACTTTCTCCCGGCAAAACAACCGGCTTCAATGTATTTGCAAGCTCATTTATGTTGAGTACCTCAACACCCTTTATGGCTGCCACCTTGTTCAAGTTAAAGTCGTTTGTCACGACCTTGCCGTTCATATTCTGCGCAAGCTTGAGGAGCTTAACATCGACTTCCGGAATTTCTTCAAGCGACTTCTCACCGGCAGTATTGTAAATCTCTATGCCGTAATCAATCTGAATTTTATTAAGTATATCAAGTCCACGCCGCCCACGCTGTCTTTTGAGCGAGTCAGATGAATCCGCAATATGGCGCAGCTCTACAAGAACGAACTCCGGAATTATAATCCTGCCTTCTATGAAGCCTGTTTTCATGATATCTGCTATCCTGCCGTCGATTATCACAGATGTGTCGAGTATCTTAGGCGATGCTTCCGCACCCTTTGACTTTATCCTGCCGCCGACAGACTGCAATCTTCTTGAAGCATTTACAGCCGAAATAAAATCCGGACTTTTCTTTGTCGCAACAACTACACCGATATATCCGAGCAGCAAATATGTTGCTATCGTAAGTGTAAATGTAAGCCATGGTATTTGTATCGACTCGTAAATGTTCGTAATGAGATTGGCAATCATGAGTCCTGCAATAAGTCCTATCGTGCCTGCGACCATCTCGTTTCCGGACACACCTTTAAGCTCGATTTCGATGCTTTTGGCAGCGAGCTTGCTCTGTTTGTTTATAATCGGAGTCAGCTTCAGGAATATAAATCCGAAAATAATAGCAAAAATAAAGGCAACACCAAGCTCTTCAAGCTCGTTAAGCCCTATTCCAAATCCACTTGCCCCATTCAGTTCGGTAAGAAATTCAACCAAACAAAATACCCCGTACCCGAAGAGACATC
>CAYRZK010000077.1:0-5334 GCA_964428785.1 uncultured Oscillospiraceae bacterium
CTTCCGTTGCCGTCCATTACTATTGCTATATGTTTTGGGATATTTTCAAAATTAAGCATTGATGTTTTCTCCATTTAAGCTAAGAAAGTCAGCTGCACCAATTTAACATTCATCGGCAGACTTTCTTGTTATTCCGGCAATATCGCAAGCGATATCGCCTACATAATAAAAAAGTAAAATACAAGTGGCCCAAATCAGGCCACCTGTGTTCAAAGCAATTATACTTCCATGATTTCCTTTTCTTTAGCGGCACAGATATCGTCAATATCCTTGATTGCCTTATCTGTCTCTTTCTGCACCGTGTCAAGATCTTTCTTGAGGTCATCCTCGGTCAGTTCGCCTGCCTTTTCCTGCTTTTTAAGCTCATCATTCGCATCTCTTCTGAGATTTCTGATTGCCACCTTAGCATCTTCACCCATCTTCTTTACGGTCTTTGTAAGCTCTTTTCTTCTTTCTTCCGTAACTGCCGGGATTACAAGTCTGATATTCTTTCCGTCGTTTGATGGGTTGATACCGATATTTGCCACATTTATAGCCTTTTCGATGTCTCCGATTGATTTCGGATCAAACGGCGCAATTAAAAGTGTACGAGGATCCGGAACAGAAATATTCGATATGTTCTTAAGCGGTGTAGGGCTTCCGTAATACTCCACAACGATCTTATCGAGAAGTGCCGGATTGGCTCTTCCTGCTCTTACAGTATTTAACTCTTCCTTTAAAACAGCCTTGCTCTTGTCTGTTCTTTCTTTTAACAATGTGATTACATCTTTACTCATTTCCGTTTTCTCCTTGTCTTAATATTTATCTTATAATCGTTCCGATTCGTTCTCCGCAAATAGCTTTTTTCATGTTGCCCTCTTCTGCAAGCGCAAATACATGAATTGTGATTTTATTATCACGGCAGAGCGACGCTGCCGTTGAATCCATTACCTTGAGATCCTTTTCGAGTACCTCCTGATGTGTGAGCTCTTCATATCTCACCGCATTCGGATTTACCTCAGGATCGTCGGAATAAACTGCGTCCACCTTCTTTGCCAGAAGTATTACATCTGCATCTATTTCTGCCGCACGAAGCGCTGCTGTTGTATCTGTCGAGAAGAACGGATTGCCCGTACCTGCACCGAAGATTACAATATCACCATGATTAAGCTCAGAAATCGCACGACGCCTTATGTATGGTTCAGCGACCTCTTTCATTTCAATCGCCGTCTGCACCTTGGTTTTCATACCTGCGTTTTCAAAAGCATCCTGGAGCGCCATAGCATTTATCACCGTAGCAAGCATTCCCATATAATCTGCCGTCGCCCTGTCCATCGACTTACTTGTTCTGCCTCTCCAGAAATTGCCGCCTCCGACTACTATCGCAATTTCAACACCCATCTCTTTAATTTCTTTCACCTGTCTCGCTACCTTTGACAGCATATCCTCCGAAATGCCGAACTTTTCTTCCCCTGCGAGCGCTTCACCGCTGATCTTGAGTATGACTCTTTTATATTTTGATTCCATAAAATTTCTCCTTCTGGCATGTCTTTCGCATACTTATTAAATAGTATACCATAAAATGCTTCTCTGTTCATCTGCTTTTTTCAAAACTGCACAAAAACTGCATAATTTGTTACATGTCAAAAATCATACGATTTCCGACAATATTTCCACTACCGTTTTCATTTCCTTGATGTCTGCCACCGAATAGTTCACCATAAGCTGCGATTTAAAGCTGTTTTCTTCCGATGAAGCATATTCCGAAATAAATGAAATGCCGAGTCCTCTCTTCCTTGCTTCGGATTTAAGCTGTGCATCCGATTTGTTTGTTTTAAGCTTCAATATAAAATGAAGCCCTGCCAGCTCCTCAACTATTTCAGATCTCTTTCCGAGAGGCGAATTTCTTATAAGCCCGAAAATTTCATCCTTATTCTGCTTGTAATATCTTCTCATTCTGTTAATATGTCTCTCAAAATGTCCGTCGGCAATGAATTCGGCAAGCACATGCTGCTCGAACGAACACACCGGACAAGGAAAATATCCAAGCATCTCATCATACTTGGCAGCAAGCTCCTGCGGCAATATCAGATAACATATTCTTAATGACGGTGCTATAGTCTTTGAAAACGAATTCATATAAATCACCTTGCCGCCGGTGTCAATGCTCTGCATAGTAGGCAGCGGTCTCCCTTCAAATCTGAATTCACTGTCGTAATCGTCCTCAATAATATATCTTCCATCTTTTTCATTCGCCCATTCAAGCAGCTCTCTTCGTCTCTTTACCGGCATCGAAATGCCTGTAGGATACTGATGTGTCGGCGAAATATGCACAATATCCGCATCTATGCTGCGCAGATAATCCGTCCTGAAACCATGCTCATCAACAGGTACGAATTTTGTCTGTACACCTTCAATTTTATATGTCAGCCTGATATTGTCATAGCCGGGATCCTCCACCGCATATATCTTATCACGACCGAGCAGCTTTACAATCATACCATAATTATAGTCAGCGCCGGTTCCTATATATATAAGATTAGGATCTACCTCTATCCCTCTGAATTTGTACAAATAATCACTGATGGCCTTTCTCAATGCCCACAGTCCTTTATTCGGCACCATATTGAGAATACTGTCGTAATTTTCACTTATAACATGCCTCATCTTGTTCGTCCAAACAGAAAACGGAAACTGCCTGAAATCCCCATATACCGACGAGATATCAATCCTAAGCTCCGGCTCTTTTATTTCTTTTGACTGCGAAAGCCTCTCTTCATCAGCATCACCCTGATTTTTCTCTGCCGTAAACCTTGAAAGATCGGCAGCAAAAAATCCACGCCTTTCCTCAGCCTTTATATAGCCCTCGGCAATAAGCTGTGCATAGGCATTTTGTATCGTAATCACACTGACATTCAAATGCTCCGCAAGTGCTCGCTTCGACGGCAGCTTTTCATTCGGCGCCATTTTCCCCGACTCAATATCAGCTTTTATGCTGCTGTAAATCCTTACATATAGTGGCCAAGACTCATTTTTCGACAAGTCGCATGTTATCATATCTACGCCCCCTCTTCATGTCTCCCGATTATGCATAAGCTCGCAGGCATGTGGTTTTTGCAATACCTTGCTGCTTCTTTCCCAAGCCCCCTATAACGGCATTTTCGCTTTCCTGGGCTTCTTCGACATTTTTCGGCAAAAAACAACCGATACCTCTTTCATTATATTGAAAGCCATATCGGTTGTAAATAAATTTTAAAAGCCCAGCTTTTCTCCGCACACAATTACTTTGATTCGACCTTTCGGTGCGCACATCCTCGTTACAAGCCACTGGCAGCACATACAGTCATCCGCTGTACATTCCGCACATCTTCCGGTGTGCTTGCATGGTGTATTTATGTCAAATCTCCGTGCGTTTATCGGCGCCGCTACCGTCTGCACCCTGTAAACGGCATCCTCGATATCTCGTACTATCTTATTGATACCTACTATCACAACGACGCTCTTCGGGCCGAACGAATATGCCGCCACTCTGTTCCCTGTTCCGTCAACATTCAGAAGCTCTCCCGCCTCAGTCACCGCATTTGCACTCGTTATAAATGTATCGGCTTCAACAAGAATCCTGCGCATCGTATCGTCCCATGCTTCAAATGTTCTTCCTGCTTTTTCTCTGTCAAGCGCCTTATATCCGTCATTATACAGCCTGTCTATAAGGCCTATCTCCTTGATTGTGTACGAGCCTCCCCAGCCCACAACATGCTCTTGCGGTATCAGCTCCATAGCCTTTTCAAGCGCTTCTTCTTTAGTTTCAACATAATATGCTTCAAAATTTCTTTTATTAAGATTTTTTACCACATACGGTCCGTACAGCTCGTTTCTGTCCTTAATCAAACCTGCTTTCATATTTCATTTCTCCCGTTCACATTGCAATATCTATTCAAAATTAAAATCCGAGTTCTTCACCTACAAGCACGATTTTAATTCTTTTCTTAGGATTGCAATGATTTACTACATACCATGTATTGCATATGCAGTCATATCTGAAACATTCTCCGCATTTTCCGGTATGCTTGCAGTGTGTATTCATATCAGGAAATCTCCTTGCATTAAGCGGGCCTGCCACCGTACGAATTCTGTATATTGCATCGTCCATATTTCTTACGACCTTATTTAGTCCTGCGATAACCACAATATTATCTGCGCCGTAAGCAATAGAAGCTATTCTGTTGCCGTTACCGTCAACATAGAGTAACTGCCCGTCCTCTGTAATAGCATTGGCGCTTGTGATAAATGTATCGGCTTCTGCAACTATCCTCTTCATAAACTTGCGCTTTTCTTCCGTCGGCACCTTATCTCTGTCCATCACGGTATATCCCTCTTCATAGAGCTTGTCTATAAGCCCTATCTCCTGTATCGTAAGCGAGCCTCCCCAGCCCACAACATCGCCTTTAGGTATCAGCTCCATAGCCTGCTCAAGTGCTTCCTCTTTCGTATGTGTATAATAAACTTCAAAATCTCTTCTCTGAAGCGCACGCATAACAACATTTCCATATAGAGCATTTCTTTCTGCGATTAACTTTTCTTTCATATGCTACCTCCTGCATTAAACAGCTTATCCGCCGAATAAATAATACCATCCTATATCCAAATTATATCAATTCGAAGAAAGAATGAAAAGCAAAATCACATGCGTAATATCAAAAACAAAAAAACTGGTTATATTAAAGTGCGATTTTTCATTTTACAATAACATAAACAATATTCCGGATATTGTATTACCGGACACTGCCGGTTCTGATTTTATAATTTACAATTCAAAAGAAAGAGAGGTAATCAGCTTATGAAATATTATATCGTAGACTGCTTTGCTGAAGCCAAATATCAGGGCAATCAACTGCTCGTGCTTTTTCCTGACGGCGAAATAAGTGATGAGGAGCAGCAAAATATCGCACATGAAATCAACTTTTCGGAAACTGCCTTTGTTTTATCGAAAAAACAAGAAAACGGCGGATACAATGTTCGCATTTGGACGCCTAATATGGAAGTGCCATTCGCAGGTCATCCGACACTCGGCACCGCATATGTTATAAACAAAATACTTGAACACGGCGCTGAAAATGATGTTTTTTTAAATCTTAAAGTCGGTCAAATCCCCGTAAAGCATACTCCTGACGGCATGACCATGAGCCAAAATCCGCCGGAATTCGGTTCGATCATTGACAAAAACGAAATTGCCGAGATTTACGGACTTGAGCCGTCAGATATTTGCGATGATTTCCCCATTCAGTGGGTTAGTACCGGGCTCGAAGCAGTAATCATACCGCTCAAAAGCCGTGAGGCACTTGCAAAGACACATAC
>CAYRZK010000078.1:0-5333 GCA_964428785.1 uncultured Oscillospiraceae bacterium
GTATGGCTGTCGGCATTGCGGCGGCGGATTGGCTCAGCGGCAGTGAATCGATATCTTTTACGAGTGCACTGACATTGGCGATCGGCATAGCCATTCAAAACATGCCTGAGGGAGCTATAATTTCATTGCCGCTAAAAAACAATGGGATGAAGAAAGAAACGGCATTCTGGTGCGGAGTGCTTTCCGGTGCGGTCGAGCCTGTCGGTGCGGTAATTACGATATTGCTTGCTGGGCTGTTTGTGCCGGTGCTTCCGTATTTACTCGCTTTTGCAGCGGGAGCTATGCTGTATGTGGTGGTTGATGAGCTGATACCGCAGATGTCAAGCGGCGAACATTCCAACACAGGAACGATTTTTTTCGCCGCAGGCTTTACACTTATGATGGTGCTTGATGTAACTCTTGGATAATGCTTGCTTAAAATGACTTCAATATATATCAAAGGCTTCTTAGGGAAAAAAGAAACCTTTGATATTTTTAAACGCATATTTAGAAACGATGTGTTTGATTTAACCGTTATTTTGAGTAGGAATATATGGTATGATGGCTTTTGCTACGGAGTATGCAGGCATGGTTTGGAGAATGACTCTGCCGGGCCCTGTGATAACCGTATTAAAGAAGCCTTCGCCGCCGAAGAGCATATTCTTGGGGCCTCCGCCTACGCTGACGATATCCATGGAGCAGGTGCTGTCCATCATAGCGAGGAAGCCCGTATCAACGATAATCTGCTGCCCTGCGCCAAGCTCGTATTCGATAGCGGAGCCGTCTATTTCAATAAAAGCAGTGCCGTTTCCGGAAAGTCTCTGCATTATGAAGCCTTCACCGCCGAAAAATCCGGCACCCATTTTTTTCTGAAAATAGACAGAAAGCTCAACTCCGTCGGTAGATGCAAGAAAAGAGCGTTTTTGTGCGATAACATCTCTGCCCGGTGTGATTTCTACGGCCTTTATCGAGCCCGGAAAAGAAGAGGCAAACGCAATCTGTCCCACACCGCCCTGTGCAGTATATCTGTTCAAAAAAAGGTTCTCGCCGGAGAACATGCGTCCTAGCATTTTCCCAAAGCCGCCTCCCGATGTGGTTTCCATTTTCATATTGGGTGACATCCAGCTCATAGCACCGCCTTCGGCAATAAGTGTTTCGCCGGCATTTACATTGCAGATAACAACCGGCAAAGAATCGCCTTTAATCGTATAATTCATAATATCAATTCCTTTCTTCTGATATTTATATATATGCAAGTGATATAACGAATGTATTGGAGATTACTGTAATTATACTATAAGGAGATATGAAGTAAAAATTAAATATTTATTAAAATGTGAAAGCTCGGCAGTCGTTGTGAAGAAATGCTCGGTGTGATATAATACAATACAATAAAGGACAGTCGATAGGATATGCGGCAATATGCATGAAAAGAAGCAGATAATCATGCATGCTTGGCAATTTGCCATTGCTTTGGCATCGACTGCAAGCGCTGATTGTGCGTAAACAAGTCAGCATAAAATGGGAGAAAAAATATGCGTTATACTTATTGTCCGGATTGCGGTGAGAAATTGGTTTTAAAAGAAATAGGCGATGAGGGAATGATTCCTTGGTGCAATGTATGCAGCAGACCGTGGTTTGATATATTTCCGACATGTGTTATGACACTCGTTGTAAATGAGTACGAGGAGGCTGTGCTGCTCAAGCAGGATTATCTTTCGACAAAGTACAGAAATTTGGTTACGGGTTTTATGCAGCCCGGAGAGTCTGCCGAGACGGCAGCTGTTCGTGAGGTGGAAGAGGAAGCCGGTATAGTGGTCGATAGTGCGGAGTTTGCAGGCACTTATTGGTTTGAAGCAGGCGGTATTTTAATGATAGGCTTTATAGCACATGTAAAGAAAGCGCCGCTTACGCTGTCAAGGGAGGTGCAGCAAGCAGACTGGGTACCTGTGCGTGAGGCGATAAACCTTGTGTTTCCAAAAGAAGAGGGCAATGTAACATATATACTTCTTGAAAAATATATTGCGTCGCTTGATGCAGCGAAGCCTGATGCGTCTGTCGAAGTATGAAGCACTTGATTAAGAGTTGTATGTGGGTGGTTTTTCACTTTATCAAATGCGTGTGAAAGAGCGCTCAATCCACTGAAAATACTGAATTTTCGCACATTGTTAAATTTTTATCTATTTTGCGGATTAGGTGTTGTTAAAACAGAAATGATAGTGTATACTCATAATTAGCATGCCCTTTATATGCCGATTATTCAAGCATCGGAGAGGACATGCAGGTGGTATATTATTATGAAGTAAATAAGGAGTTTTAACAATGAACAAAAAAACATTATGGATTACGGAAACAGCAGTACTTATTGCGCTTCTCATAATTCTTCAGTATATTACATCGGGCTTCGGACAGCTTATTACCGGCTCGTGTGTAAATGCCGTGCTGGCTTTCGCAGCGATTTCTGTTGGCATGTCAAACGGCATCGTAGTTGCGCTTCTGTCACCGTTCTTTGCATTTATTATCGGAATAGGACCGAAGCTTTTACCGATTGTACCTTGTATCTCGATAGGTAATCTTGTATATGTGCTTTTGATTGCGATTGTTTGCGGTAAGGGCATGAACGATACCAGAAATGCGGTGGCTGTAGGTGCAGGTGCAGTATGTAAATTCATAGTGCTTCAGTTCCTCGTAGTAAATATTGTATGCACTGTATTACCGTTAAAGGAGCCTCAGATTGCAACATTCTCGAAGATGTTCTCATGGTCGCAGCTTGTTACGGCATTTATCGGAGGTATTCTTGCCATGATTATCGCCCGTATGCTCAGAAAAGTGATGAATAAGGAGAAAAAGCAGTTGTTCAGAGCTGAAGCTGCCGGCAAAGAAAACGAAAAATAAACTATCATTGAAAAACGATAACACTAAATAAATCGACCGATAAATTGTACACAAAAAAGCAAATACACAGCTTTCAAATCGTCGAAGCTGTTAAAATAGAAAGAGATATAATAGAATTGAGATAGGAGTATACAATTATGCGTGGAATCCCTTCGCTTATAACAACATACAGAAGCCAAGTGTTCAGAGAAGTCGCTAAGATGGCATATAAAAACAACGGCTATGAGGATGCACAGAACATCCCATATATCGTAGTGCCGGGAGACAAGCCGATTCATAGAGAATCAATTTTTCTCGAAAGAGCTATCGTTGAAGAAAGAGTAAGAATGGCTATGGGACTCTCAATGAGACCTATTCAGACAAGAACATTTGTAACGGACGGTATGGATCAGGCAGCTATTGCGGAACAGTATTATGAGCCGCCGCTCATTTCAATCATCCCATTTGCATGTCATGACTGTCCGCCGAACCAGTACAGAGTTACGGAAAGCTGCCAGAGCTGCATCGCCGCATCATGCCAGAAGGTATGTCCGGTAGGAGCGATTAGCTTTGTAAACGGCAAGAGCCATATTACACAGAGTAAGTGCATCAAATGCGGAAGATGTGCACAGGCATGTCCGTATCATACTATAATACATCTCGAAAGACCTTGTCAGGCGGCATGCGGCGTGGATGCGATCGAGATGGATGAAAACGGCAAAGCCAAAATCAATCAGGAGAAGTGCGTTGCGTGCGGTCAGTGCCTCGTGAGCTGCCCGTTCGGAGCTATCGTAGATAAAGGACAGATATTCCAGGTAGTATCGTCAATAGTGCAGGGCAATGAAGTTATTGCCATTGTAGCGCCGGCTTTTGCAGGTCAGTTTGGAAAAGAATGTACAACGGAAAAGTTTGTGGCAGCCATGAAAATCCTGGGATTTTCGGATGTTGTTGAGGTGGCGATAGGTGCGGATATGTGCACTATTGAAGAAGCGAAGGACTTCCTTGAAAAAGTGCCGGCAGAGCAGAATTTTATGGCAACATCATGCTGCCCGGCATGGCATTCAATGGTTCATAAGATGTTCCCGGCACAGGCAAGCAAGATTTCGATGACGCTTACACCGATGGTATATACCGCAAGATTGATGAAAAAGCAGCATCCTGATTGTAAGCTGGTATTTGTAGGGCCGTGTGCAGCCAAAAAGCTTGAAGCAATTCGTGAGAATATTCGTTCTGATGTGGATTTTGTCTTGACATTTGAAGAACTTATGTGTATGTTTGAAGCAAAGGAAATTGATTTTTCAACTATAGAGGGAGAGCCTGTCGTTCATACGGCTTCATCGGATGCAAGAGGCTTCGCTATGGCAGGCGGTGTTGCAAAGGCTGTTACAAATCTTGTAAAAGAAACGAATCCTGAGCTTGAAGTTAAGACAGTTTCGGCACAGGGGCTTCGTGAATGCAGGAAGCTTATGACGCTTGCGGCAGCCGGAAAGTATGACGGATATCTCCTTGAGGGCATGGCTTGTCCGGGCGGATGTGTTTCCGGTGCAGGCACTATCCAGTCGCTTCGTGATGCGCAGATCGGTGTGGGCAAATATATGCAGGAAGCTGAAAATCAGAGTCCTCTCGAAAGTATATACAAGGATGTCGGAGAAAAACTCGACTAAAAGCAGAAGCTTTTTAATGAAAGAAGGTATTTGGAATGACGAAAAGATTATACAGATCAAGAGATAACAGAGTTTTGTGTGGAATATGCGGCGGAATAGGTGACTATTTGGGTATTGATCCGGTGATTATCAGAATAATACTGGTTATACTTTGCCTTGTAGGCTTCAGCGGAGTGCTTGCGTATATTATTGCAGTATTCCTGATTCCTGAGCAGCCTGTCATGAATATGAATGTGCCGCCACAGCAGGGGGAAAGTACATATAGAACAGTTACCAAGAATGTTGTAGAGTCTGAAGCAGTCGTAACAGAGGAGACAACTTCGGAGCCAAACGACAATAATTAAAAATTTAACGGGTGTGCAATGTGCTATACTCTTTCTATTATGTATGTAGGAAATATCACTTGAGATATTTTCGGAATTACAAGAAAGTCTACCGCTGAAAATCGAATAGGCGAAGCCGACTTTCGTATAGCTAATGAACTTTTATAATGAAAGGTACTTAAATGAAATTTCTTGTCATAAGCGATACTCACGGCAGGGTTGACAAAGCGCTTGACTTATGCCGAAAGCACACCGATACGGATGCAGTTATTCATCTTGGCGATTATGAAAAAGATGCCCGGGAAATAGAAAATTTCCTGGGCAGTGATATTATTTCGATCAAGGGCAATATGGATAATGGTTATTCAAAAAATGAATATAAAATACTCGAAACCGAATGTGGAAGGCTGCTTCTCACACATGGTCACATGCAGCATGTGAAAAGCTCGCTCCAATCGCTTCTTTATTTTGCGGAGGAAAACGGCTGTATTGC
>CAYRZK010000079.1:0-5327 GCA_964428785.1 uncultured Oscillospiraceae bacterium
GAAGTATATCATTGCCGCCCTCCGATACCCACTTATCGTTTATCCTGCAAATCATAACAGGTCCGCAGTCATGGCACGAAATCGTCTGTGCATGATAACGCCTATCTGTTCTGTGCGTGTATTCTTTGTTGCAAAGCTCACACATCGGCCAGTCTATCATGGCGGTATTGTCACGGTCATATGGTATCTTATCTATCACCGTATATCTCGGGCCGCATACCATACAGCTTATAAAAGGATGCATATATCTCGGATTGGCAGGATCTCGCAGCTCATCCATACATTCACGGCACATCGAAAGATCTGACGGTATCATTGCCGCTTCGTCATCACCCTCGTCGCTGTCAAGTATTGTAAATGCTTCAAAATCTCGATAATCCCCCGTCGTTTCGCCGCTTTTTTCATCCTTTTCACCGAGAATTTCCCTCTTCATATGAACAATCTCTGCCGGTATCGGCTTTTCTCTTTTTACCGCCTCGGCAAAAGCATCGATGCGTTCCCGTGTATCCGTAACTATAATATCAACAAGCCCGCCTATATTGAGAACCTCGCCTTTCATGCCATACTTATCGGCACACTTAGCAACAAAGGGTCGAAATCCGACCCCCTGCACTATGCCCCAAAGCTTAATTTTTTCCGTTACTTTTTTCGCATACATATTATACTTTATCTTTCTTAATCGCAATCAATTACAAAGCAATAAAAACTGTAATCTATATTTTCTACAAACCTTTCGCCGATGCGCTGCATCCTGTGCAAGCAGCAATTCCAAGTCACATCGCAATGCTTTTATTCATGCTCATGATGATGTTCATGCGCCTCAGCATGAGTATGTGAATGTCCATGTGAATGGTCGTGACTGTGTCCGTGACCATGTGCATGTTCGCAGTCATCGTCATGATGATGCTCATGCATGTCAAGCGCAGCAGCTCTTCCCTCAAGCCAAGCCGCAACCTCTTTAAAGCCCTCGCCTGTTCTTCCGGAAACCTTAAATACCGGCGCAGTTTTATTGAGTGCACGCACACCTTTCATGAAAAATTCTTCATCAAAGTCAAGATAAGGGATAAGGTCTACCTTATTTAAGATGATAATATCCGCCTTTTCAAATGCGAGAGGATATTTGTACGGCTTGTCGCTCCCTTCCGTTACTGTCGAAATAAGCATAAGCACATGCTCACCGATTGTGAACTCTGCCGGGCATACGAGATTTCCGATATTTTCAATAAAAAGCATACCTCTCTCTTTATCTTCAAGGTCAAATTCGATATGGTCGATGCCATGGTCGATCATCGGCGCATCGAGATGACATGCTCCGAATGTGTTTATCTGATATGCCGTAATCCCAAGCTGATTAAGCGTCTGTGTATCCAGATCAGATTCGATATCTCCCTCTATTACAAAAGGCTTTGTAATCTGAAGATTATCCACAATATTTCTTAAAGTCGTAGTTTTGCCCACTCCGGGCGCTCCCATTTCATTAACAACCAGTATGCCGTGTGCAGTCATATGTTCATTTATATGCTGTGCAATATGGTCGTTTTCGTCCATGATGTTTTCCATCACATTAAGCTTTCTGATATCGTGCATTATTCCACCTCAATTTCTTCTATATAAAACTCTTTGCCTATTTCCGTAAGCTCTCCGTCTGTGCCGCACTCCGGACATGCAAACGACATGAGTGCTCTTTCAAACAAAATACCGCATTTCGGGCATTTCATCTTTGTCTTTACACGGATTATTTCGAGTTCCGCACCCTCACACGGTGTTCCCTCCGAGATAACATCGAAATACATCTGTATCGACTCGCTGATGCACCCCGATCTGTCGCCGACAACGAGTTTTACCTTTTTAACATTATCAGCACCTGCTTCTTTGCAATGCTTATTACATATTTTTATCATTTGTTCCGTAATCGGATATTCATGCATAAATTATACCGCCTAAAAATATTATCGCACCGGCGCTTTTCGCCTGTATGCACCGTTAGTATAACATAAGACGCTTTTTATTGCAAAATATATATCTTCTTGTACTTTCCGCATTTGCACAGGAGACTCTTGCTTCCGTAATCATTTTTCAAAACCATGTATCTATCGTTGTTTTTGCCGACTATCATCGTTTCGTCCATCATATGCTCCGTAATCATAAGCGGCACAGCGCCGCCATCATATACATCTGTGTCTATACATTCCAGCGACGGCAATGTATATTCGGCGCCGATATTAAGCAAAAACATCTCAGCCTGCCTGTTTGTCACATTAAGCCCATAGCCTGCCGCTGTTCTCACTCCGGCATCCGCAAAGGCTTTTAACCAACCGATGTTTCCACACACTATTTCACAGTCAGAAGCTCTCAGCCTGCATATTATCTTCTCAAAATTGCTTCTTATGTATTCGTCCTCGTCACCCATTGAAATATTATATGTATAAGGAACGATTACAGCAGCTCCGATATCGCCCGCAAGCATTTGATATTCCTTTGCCTCCTCGCCACATTCCATAAACGATTTCAAAGGTACAAGCACCTTGATATTCATATCAAGCCGTGTTTCAGAGACTCCCGATGTGATATCTTCAATCGCACGCCTGATTTCAGCCCTGCTTTCGCTATCAACTGCATGTGCATAAATATATATGTAATTATTTTTCGATAGCTTTTCGTTCTTGAGCTGCTCGTCACACCCATATTCAATAAAGCCGCTGCGGAAGCATATATTGCTGCCGTGCTTATGAGCGTTTATCTTCAATGCCCCAAGCTCTTCCAAGGCATCCCTGCGCAGCTTATTTATCTGCGCCATTGGCAGGCTGACATTATCGCCGATATCGCAGCTTATATTTACAGCTCCGAATACGCTACCGCCCGTTTTTCCAAGCTGTTCGGCTGCTCGCTCAGCTGTAAGCGGCTTGTGCAAGGCATGCTCAGCCGGCATGTCCGAGAATACCGTAACACTTTTATCTCCGCTGTAAACCGTAAGCTGCGCCTCTCCGCCGACATATGCCGAAAAATACATATCTACCGGCACTCTTTTGACCATGCGTTCTTTTCCGTCCTTATCGAGCGCATAGTACATCGCCGCCTCATCCATAAGTGTTTTATCCGTAAGCTTATATATTTCATCTCCGGGATTGATATTGCCCCGTATATCGCCGATCAAAAGATGATTTTTGTCCGTAAGCTCTTTAATATATGTGACGACATTTCCGGGCATTTCATCATTTCTTATTTCGATCCCATCTCCCATATTAAGCGCTTTATTTTTATCTATCACCACTTCTGCAAGCTCTCGTTTGCTGCGCTTCATGACATGGCCTATTTTCACACCCTGATGCTTCGGAACATTCCCGGACATCAGCCTGTCTCCCGGATCTGAATAATAATATCCCTGCGTAAAGCCCCCTCGATTGAACACCTGGTTCAGTCTGCGGCGGTCTTCCTCCGTCACGCTGCAATAGCCCAAGTCCGCATACATATCAAGATACTTGCGATATACCGACACTACAACAGCCACATATTCCGGCGACTTCATCCTACCCTCGATTTTCAGCGAAGAAATACCCGCATCAATAAGATCGCCGAGTGAAGCTATGCCGCAAAGATCCTTGGGGCTGAGCGGATATTTAAACGCTGCGCCGCCTGCCGTTTCATACTTATACGGAAGCCTGCACGGCTGTGCGCACATACCTCTGTTCCCACTTCTTCCGCCCCTGAAACGGCTCAGCTGGCACTGCCCCGAATAGCAAAAACACAATGCTCCGTGCACGAACACTTCAAGCTCCACTCCGCACGCTTCATGTATCGCTTTCATGTCTGAAACGGATACTTCACGAGCAAGCACCACTCGTTCAAGCCCAATCTCAGCTGCTGCTCTCACGCCCTCAAGGCTGTAAACGCTGCCCTGTGTAGAGAGATGAATATGAAAATCAGGCAGCAGCCTTTTTAACACCGATGCCAGTCCCCAATCCTGCACGATAAGCGCATCTACACCTATTTCATATAAAAACGCCGCATACATAACAGCATCTTCTATTTCATTATCAAAAACAAGCGTATTCATTGTCACATACAGCTTAACATCCCTCATATGACAATAATCCACCGCTTGCTTCATTTCTTCATCATCAAAATTTCCTGCGTTCGCTCTTGCTCCCCATTTCTTACCGCCGACATAAACTGCGTCCGCTCCGGCATTTACCGCCGCTCTCAAATGTTCCAAGGTGCCTGCCGGCGCAAGAAGCTCCGGAAGCGCTTCATGTGAGCCTGTTTTCATAATTTTATCCTCTGCTTGTTTAAAAAATTCCTTTCTATATAATACTATCATTAAAAGGAGGGCGCAAGCATGAGTAAAATAAAAGATTATATCAGTATTCCGTTAATACTGAATGCCGCACTCCTATATGCTGTATATTTCACGGTTAAAAACGGAAATATTATTTTTACCGCAGCAGCTTTATGCCTGCGCAGCGCAGCCTCCGCACTTGCTCCGTTTCTTATCAGCATACTCATTGCATATATCATTTCTCCTCTCTCCGATACAATAGACAAAAATATCGTCGGTGCATTTATTAAGCCACCTGCCGATGATCCGATAAAAAGCGAAGGCTTGCTGAAAAAGCGATATTTTGTAAGTATTCTCATTACATTTATTCTTATAATACTTTTTATTGCACTTATGATATATGCATTTGCCGTTCTTATAAACGGCACTCTTAATGTAGGCGGTCTCTATGCAGGCATTGAAAGCATCGCAAATTATCTTCATTCGCTCCGCACAAGCATTTACGAAGCTGTATTGAGCCTGCCAAGCGGAGAAATGCGGAGTACCGCCATCCGTTTATACGATATATTCATCTCATATCTCGCACGGAGCTTCTCCCCCGACAGATTGATAAGCATAATATCCGGACTCGGCAGCATCGCAATCAACATCGGAGTCGGCATTGTTTTTTCAATATATCTGTTAAGCGATAAGAAATATTTTCTCCGCATAGGGCGTAAGCTGCTTCATATCACGCTCTCGCAAAAAGCTAATGCCGTGATTACCGAGCTTCTTCATAATATAAACATGGTGCTTTCGCTTTTTATACGCAGCACAATGATAGATGCCATAATTGTTGCGCTCCTGTCATCGGCAGTGCTTTCTCTGTACGGGCTGCCCTTCGCTGTCTGCGCCGGCTGCTTTGCAGGTATTACTAACATTGTTCCGTATTTCGGCCCATTTATAGGCGCAGTCCCTGCCTTTGTCACAGGTCTGTTCTCAGGTGGGCTTGCATATGGTATCGGAGCTGCCGCTCTGCTCTTCGCTATACAGCAAATCGACTGTAATATCA
>CAYRZK010000080.1:0-5316 GCA_964428785.1 uncultured Oscillospiraceae bacterium
GAATCAGTGAGTAATCGGATAACGGACAGTTCGTAACCATCCTGTCCTTAAACAAAACTATGGGCCGACAGTTAATACACTATTGTATTTTGCGCTCTTAGGAGCGCATTTTTGTTGCCCTCTTAGAAGAAAGAGGTATAAAAATGAAAAATGAATTATTACTTATCGCATCTATTGTAATTATCTACGGTGCAGTGCTTGCAGCATACAGGCTTTTTGGTAAATCCGGGCTTTTTGCCATGACTGCGATTTCCACAATCCTTGCAAACATCGAAGTTCTGATGCTCATCGACGCTTTCGGTATGGAACAGACGCTCGGCAATGTCATGTTTGCATCCACATATCTTATCACCGATATTCTCAGTGAAAACGAAAGCAAGCAGGACGCAACCAAAGCCGTATGGATCGGCGTAATGACATCCGTATTCATGCTCGTTTTCACCCAGTACTGGCTTCTTTACGATAAATCTCCGGCAGACTGGGCAGGTGTGCATATAGATGCAATATTTTCGACTACTCCAAGAATGCTTCTCGCAAGCTTCCTCGGATATATCATATCGCAGCGCTTCGATGTACAGCTCTACCATTTCTGGTGGGAGCTTACCACCAGAAAAACCGGAGACAGCAACGGATATCTCTGGCTCAGAAACAACGGCTCAACGCTTATCTCCCAGATGGTGAACACTGTAATTTTCACGCTCGCCGCATTCGGCGGCTGGTATGATACCAAGACAACCGTTGCCATCATGATTTCCAGCTATGTCATATACATTGTCACAAGCCTTGCCGATACACCTGTCGTATACCTCGCACGATATATGAAAAGACACAATTGGGTACGAGAATAAAAAAAGCATTTTGCGGATGCCTCTTCATTCGCAAAATGCTTTTTAATATGCAGACAATATCACCTGAGCTATTGCAGGAATATCAAGAAGGTCTGCCGCTGAAAATATAATTAGCGCAGCCGACTTTTTTCTTATTATGTGAGCTAAAAATTGTATTTTGGCATTTAACATTTATGCCGCTATTCGCCGTCAATCGGCGGATAACTTTCCTCTAAAACAACCTCGTTCCCCGTATATTCAAGGAACTTCATAAAATCGTGTTTTTTTATAAAGATTGTCGCTGTATTCCTGCAAGGGTGAAACCCCATCGTTTCTTCATCAGGAGCATCGACAATTTCTTTTCCGAGGACTACGGTGATCCGCTTATCGATATCGTTAAAAAGTGCAAGCGGCGTCACAGCGCCGGAAATCATACCGGTCAGCTCAAAAAGCTCGTCGCTGCTCGCAAAGCTCGTCTGCTTCCATCCGGTAATACCCTTAAAATGCTTCATATCTATGCGCCTTGAATCATCCAATATTACGAGGAAATACCTACCTGTTTTCTTTTCCTTTATAAGTATATTCTTGAGATTAAGTCCGTCACCCATGAGGCCGTACTTTTCCACCTCTTCCATGGTAAATACTGCAACATGCTCCTGCACCGTAAAATCCGTAATCCCAAGCTCTTGAAAAATTTCATACATTTTGGATTCACTTGTATTTTGAGCCTCGAATTTCATAAAAGCCTCCCTCGCATATTCATTGTGTGCGTGTTTATGTTCATTTTGTCAGCCTGTATATAGCATCAGCATATATCTTCGCTGTAAGCACAAGCTTATCGATTTCAATATATTCGTTCTTGCGATGTGCCGTATTAACATCGCCCGGAAAGCCTGCACCGAAAGCTACGATTCCTTCACAAGCTCTCGCATAAGTCGCACCGCCTATGACAAGCGGCTCGCTTGCCGTATCTCCCGTATGTTCTCTGTACACATCCGTCAGCATCGTTATAATCTCACCGTCGGCAGGCATATATACGGGCAGCATCATTTCTTCCTTTATAAGCCCTATGCTGCTTCTGTCAAGTGCAGGCATCATGCCCTCATATACCTCATCGCCGGTACAAGTCACCGGAAAGCGAACATCCACAGTGAGCGTAGCCGCCTCCTGATCTGCTTCAATCATCCCGACATTAAAAGTCAGATTACCCGAAATCTCGTCAGAAAATCCGCATCCTATGCTTTGCCCATAAAGCTCAAAGCCTATATGCTTATTGTAGAAATCAATAAAATCAGCCGTATCATCATTTACAAAAGTCAGTCTTCCGAGAAAGTCCATCATTATCGAAACAGCATTAAGCCCGTTTTCAAGAAATGCCGCATGTGCCGCAATACCCTCCGAAGTAATTTCAAGCGTTTTTCCGATGCCTCGCACATTAAGCTTATATCCCGTTTCTTTTCTGTATTCCGCCGCAAGCTCCTTGATTTTATCATAAGCCGCAGGCCGTTCATCACGCACTATCACTCTCGCTTTATCAGGCACGGCGCTTGATGCTGTGCCGCCGACGAAGCTGCGAAGCTCAAGACCCTTTTCTTTTGAAGCTGCAAACTTCCTTGCCAGCTTAAATGTAAGCGTGCCCTTTTCTCCATGTATTGCCGGAAACATCCCGTCGGGTGTAAATCCAAATGTCGGCTTGCCTGCTTTTTCAAAATACTTTTCAATACCTATCCAGTCAGTTTCCTCATCAAGTCCGAGAATCAGTCTGATTGTTTTTGTCGGAGCAAAGCCTGCATCCTTTAAAGCTTTCATTGCATAAAATGCCGCAATTACAGGCCCTTTATCATCAGAGGTTCCTCTTCCGTATATTTTATCGTCCGTTACCGTGCCGCTGTAAGGCGGATACATCCAGCCGTCACCCTCCGGAACGACATCAATATGACCTATGATACCCATTATGTCATCAGAATCGCCGTTTCCGTTCCATTCTATATGACCGCCGTAATTATCAGCGTTAAATACCTCGAACCCATCACGGCGTGCGATATCCGTCATAAATTCAAACGCTGTATGCACATCCTTGCCAAAAGGCAAAAAACCTTTATCACTCGTGTCAATGCCGCTATCGTTCACACTCCTTATCGAAGCAAACTCCGACAGCGTATGTACCATCTCTTCCCTGTATTCGTCAATTAAGCTTAAGTAATCCATTGGCATCCTCCAAAGCGCCCTCGGCTCTTTTTAAATATCCCGAAACCGCCAAAATCTCATTGTCCGATAGATTTTCATCAAGCGGTATTATCGTATATCTTAATGTTCCGTCCGCCTCATAATGCTTGTCCACCCATGTAGGCACTGCCGACATACTCGTTCCGAGCACTTCGCCGCTTGCTCTGTCAAATTCTACCGAAACATTGCCTATAGCGCCCGTTTCCGTATATTTATACTGCTCGCCTCCGAGTGTCTCACATCTTTGATTCGATATAAAATTACCCAAGCTAAAAAATACAGGCACATCGTCAATATAAACAGCTTCCTGTAAATTGTGCGGATGTGAGCCGAAAATAATATCAACATCCATCATTTCCACGGTTTTCTCCGCAATCTCATACTGCCATCTGTTTGCCGAAAGCTGATATTCTTCTCCCCAATGATAATACAATATAACAATTTCGGCGCCGGCAAGCCTTGCTTCGTCCACAACGCCTTTTATCTTCTCAAGCTCCGCATCTATATTCTCATACCCGAACGAATTTATGCGCTGTGCGCTTTCATTCGGCACCACAGAGCCGTTGATGCGCACAGAACCGTCAGGTGACGGTGTCTGATATGTATATGCTATTACCGCTACATTTACACCCTTCGCATTAACCATAGCATAGCGAGGCTCGGTGCTGTCATATACGCTGCCTGTTGTGACAAATCCGGCAGCTTTAAGAATATCGAGTGTTCGCAAAAGTCCGCTTCCGCCTCTATCCATCATGTGATTATTCGCCGTCATTGCAACATCAAAGCCTGCATCACGAAGATCCTCCGCAAGCACCTCCGGCGTGCTGAAAGCCGGATATCCCGCATACGGCGCTCCCGCAAATGTCGTTTCTACATTGCAAAGAGCAATATCCGCTTTTGAAATATAGTCCTTTACATATTCATAATTTTCCGCAAAGCTGTATGTACCGTTGCTTTCAAGTGCAGCCGGTATTTGAACGGAATGAACCATTACATCCCCGACGCACGCAATATCGAGCGTTATAATGTCAGGCTCCGCCTGCGATGTATCGTCGCTGTAAGCAGGCTTCTCGTCATGCGAAAATAGTGGGATTAGTAACACTCCTCCCACTACTGCAATCGCAAGAAGCAAAACAGCTATAAGCTTTTTTGTCTTCGTCATTTTCATTTTCGTATACCGCTATACAGCTTCCACTCCTGTGACTTCAGGAATAGCCTCTTTAAGGATTTTTTCAACAACACCCTTGATTGTCATCTGTGCGCCCGGGCAGCCTGCGCAATGTCCCTGAAGTCTTACATTCACTACATTGTCAGCCGTGAGCTCAACAAATTCAATATCTCCTCCATCTCTCTGAAGGAAAGGTCTTATCTGTTCTAATACTTCCTTAATCTTCTGTTCCATATCTTTACTCCTTTGCTTTTATTCATATATTATACGCCGAGCGTTACAATAGCCGGCTCCATAACATATATATTTGTTGGTTCTCCATTTACTATACCCTTTATTACGATAGTTTTCAAGGGGTCACCGTTTTCATCGAGCGTTATATTTCCCGAAGCACCGGGATACTGTGATACAAGCTTGAGGCTTGCAGCAAGAAGCTCTCCGTCTTTTACCGTACCTATCCTGTTTAATGCATCCACCGCTATCATATAAGCATCAAATGCAAGCGCAACAGCAGGCTCCGGTGTTGCATCTTCACCGTAGGTCTTGTGATAAGCTTCCATAAACACTCGGCTAGTCTCGTTAACACTCGTATCAGCGTCAAAATCCGTCGCATATACAGCAAGCTCCGCTGCATCGCCGAGACTTGCGGCAAAATTCTCCGTCGCCCATGCCTCCGTGCCGATAAAAGTAGCTTCCACTCCCATATCCTTTGCCTGCGTTATGATTTTTACGGCATCCTGCTCACCGGCAGGCAAGAAAACAGCCTTTATATTGCTTGCCTTTATTGATTCAAGCTGCGATTCAAAATCAGCAGCGCCGCTCTTATACTCAAGCGTTTTCACTATTGCCGCCTGATTACCGGTCATCTGCACCATTTTGTTTTCATATGCACTCGAAAATGCTGTCGCAACATCGTTGTTTTCCGGACGCATTACAGCCGCCTCCGTTACTCCGAGTGATTCGCAGGTAAACTTGGCAAGTGCTATCGCTTGATATGAATCCACCGCCGACACTCTGAAATAATAAGGATTTGCATTTGTGACAAGCGGATTTGTATTTGTAATTGCTATCGCCGGTATCTGCGCAGCTTCCACA
>CAYRZK010000081.1:0-5312 GCA_964428785.1 uncultured Oscillospiraceae bacterium
AGATTTTCGCTGATTGCCGCCGCCATTTGCGGAGCCGTCTCGTTTGTCCAGCCTGCTATACCTGCTATGTTTGCCGTAGCACGATTGTATACATCCGCCTCTTTATTGAAAAGCTCTTGTATTGCGAGTGTTTCTTCACGGACGCTATCCTGCTCCGACGGATCCACCTTTTCCATTGAGCCTATGTATACAGTATTTGTGTTCCCATCCCAAACGATATCTTCATCCATAAGAGCTGCAATAGCTCGTATAGGCAGATAATTGCTGCCGTTATAGTTTATAGGATAGATTACATCACCCTTTTCATTAAGCAGCTCTATCTGTTCAAAATCGTACATAACATAAATATTCTTTTGTTCACGGACGGTGATAACCGATCGTTTACCGCTGCCCGGCAAAGCTGCTGTACTGTTTGAAGATACAGCTTCCGCAGTCTCGTTGTTATCCGCATCATTTAAAGCCTGTTCCTGCATCAGAAACTCAACATACGGGGAGTCCTGCTTACTCGTGATTGATTTAATCGGAGCTGTCAATGTTTTGCCGATATAAACGGTTTTGGCACGGGATATCCATTCGATAGGTTCACCCATGAGACCGGAAACAGCTCGTATAGGCAGATATGTGTTCCCCGCAAATGTGATAGGGTAGACGGTATTGCCCTGCTCGTCTTTAAAAGCCAGAAGTTCACGATCGTATTCTACTTTGATATCTTCTCTTAGATATGCGGATTTTAAGCCGCCCGATGCTGCCGGTAATGTCTCGGCGCAAACAGCCGCACTGCTCGCCGTAACCGTGATTGTCAAAGATAATGCCAAAGCTACTGCTTTTTTAATGTTTTTCATAAAATCTTTCCCTGTTTACCATACTCCGAAAATCCGATATGCACCCACGCTTGTGATTTATTGTGCTCACGATTTTCCCAATTATACCCATTAAAGTTTGTAACAGTATTGTAACATTTTCATGAAAGTTGGTAAAGCAGTTTTACATTTTTAAATTATTAAGTAATTCTTAACAAACAAAATCATAATGCTCGGCATGTTCAATGCTCACAGTTTATTAAAGCTCGCCTGCCAGCATACCGCCATACTCGCTATTATCCGCTATACTGTAATGACGCTTTGCTGCTATTCGCATTTTACCGCCGCACTCATTCCCGTGCTGCCCTCTTGCTGTCGCTGCCTATTTAGCTGTTGAAAATCATATTTTTTGGCAGTATAATATGAGTTATAATATTACGCTTTACGGAGGATAAAATGGCTAAAAACAAAAAAAAGCCGGCGGCAACAAAAGCTGTTCATCAATCTCAGCATCGCAGCAAAGAAACAGTCTCAGCCGCATCAAAGTCATCGCAGCAGGCGGAAGCTGCCATTAAATCAGACTCAAAAACAAAAAACAAAGCTGCAAAATCCATAAAAAACAGCAAAGCTCCTACATTGAACGATACAGGCTATCTCTGGTCAATGTCATATGCCTGCCCGATTGGCCAATCGGCACACTGGTTCCAGACGCTCATCGCTGCATTTTTCGGAGCCTGCGTCATTATGATAGTTCATTTGCACGACTATGAACGCAACATGGCGCAATTCTACTGGTCAAGCGGCAACAACAATCTTTCGGATTTCTTCTCATGGTATAAAATGCTCGCCATTATAATATGTGCAGTCCTCGCAGCACTCACACTGCTCTACAGGCTGTGCACTCAGAGCCTTGCCATCAAGCCAAGCTTCGCTTATATACCAATGCTGGTATACTCCGTCTTTGTAATCGCCTCATACATCCACAGTGACTATAAAGAATTCGCACTTTGGGGCTACAATGACAGATTTGAGGGTACCCTTACACTCCTTGCGTATATGGTAATGCTCTTCTTCATAATCAATTCGGTAAATACAGAAGCAAATATAAAACAGATAATATACCCACTTGCCGTAACAAGCGCAATGCTCGGCATACTCGGACTCACACAAGCGTTTGACATTGACTTTTTCAGAACAGCCCTCGGTCAGAAGCTTATCCTGCCTAACGGTATAGTCGAAATTACTGACTCTTTCCTGAGCAATTCATTCGGCGCAGCCTTAAACGATGCAGGACTTCTCACCGAATCAAGCTATACGGTAAACCAGCTTATCAATATGGGCAAAAGCATCGGTGTCAACTACCTTGATTTTACATTTACCAACAAAGAAATATATCAGACCGTATACAACATCAACTATGTATCATTTTACCTCACGCTTCTTGTGCCTCTGTTCGGTATGCTCTTCATAAGAAGCATCATGCTCGGCAAAGAGGAAAAGCTTTGGAAAAAAATCATTTGGGGCGCACTCTTCGCACTCCTCATATTCAATCTAATAGGCTCCGCTTCTTCCGGCGGTATGCTCGGTATGGCATTTGTTGTACTTGCTGCAATTATATTGTTCAACAAGAAATTACTCGAATGGTGGAAGCCGATACTTGTGCTCGTGCTTATTTCAGCAGTTATTTTCGGCGCAACATTTAACAGATGGGGCAGCGAGCTCACACATGCGGCAAACAGCGTTCTCGGCATAAAAAGCACTTCAGAAGCCGGTGACGATACAAATGCCGCTGTGCAGCACACTCTCACTTACATTGATACGGATGGTTTCGATGTATATATCGGCATTGATGATGAAGAGCTCCATATGACAATGTCCTACGATAATCCGGAGCAGATCAAAATACTCGACGGAGACGGCATCGCAGTAGATGCAGTCGGCACAGAAGTAGAGTCATTAATGGCATTCAACGACGAAAGATTCTCAAATTGCTATTTGCAGCCGGCACGAGACGAAAAGGGCAACAATTATTATATTTTCACGCACGATCATCAGGAGAACAACTGGGCATTCCGAATCACCAAGAACGGCGTATTTTATTTGAACAACCTCGGTCATCTCGTTGATATGGATAAAATACCTTCCATCGGTTGGGAAAATAATCCTCGCTGGGGTTCGGGCAGAGGCTATATCTTCTCCAGAACAATCCCGATGATGAAAGACACAATACTCTTGGGATACGGTGCTGACACATATTGTCTCCATTTCCCTCATAAGGATTATGTCGGCAAGCTCAATTCCGGCTCATACTCGGACAATATTAATATTATTGTAGATAAAGCGCACAACATGTATATGGGCGCATGGATAGGTACAGGCGGCATATCCGTAATCGCACTCATCGCACTTTTCGGTATCTATCTTGTGCAAAGCTTTGTGCTTTATATTAAGAACAGATTTGATAAGAACGATTTTGGAGCATATGCAGGCGTCGGCATTTTCCTCGGCATCTGCGGCTTCCTTGTTACAGCCCTTGTAGATGACAGCTCCGTATCCGTAATGCCGATGTTCTATACGCTTCTCGGCACCGGTATAGCCGTAAACGCTTTCATCAAGAGAAGGCAGCGTTTGACAAACGAATAAGTAATGAACAATAAAATATCACAACACATTTTTTGAGGAAGAAGGTTGAGGCTTTCTTCCTCATTTTTCTGGTTCTATACTAAATGTGTTGGTGTGTGAAAACATATTTAGTATAGAACCCATAAAACGGGTAAGCAAGGAGGTTACGGATTACCCCCCCACCTGACTTTTCAAGTATTCTGCATGGAACACCTACGGCTGTCGCATTATCCGGTATATCCTTGTTGACTAATGTGCAAGCACCGATCACTGCATTTTCGCCAATCGTCACGCCGTTTTTTCCGGATATAATATTCGACCTCATACCGACATATGCACCTTTTTTGATCGTAATGGATGTATGTTGTTGCTTCCGACCATGACAAGCGAAGAATACACCATATGAAATAACACAATCATCCTCCACTGTAAGCATATGTGGTTCAATGTCATCGAGATAGCATCTCATTCCAATAAACACATTTTTTCCAATGTTATATCCGCATAAGCGATAGAAAAAAATTCTCCAGTCATTCAGCACCATATGCGGGATGATTTTTGCACTCATCCATTTGCGGAAGAAAGCCTTAATTTTTTGCCAGATTGTATTTTTCATAACAGTTAACTCCCCGTATTTATACTCCTAACAATTCTTTCGCTTCGCTTTGCTTCTCATCATACACATTTTTATCAACCTTGCCCTCTTGCAGAAGCCAATCTCCGAAGTCCATGTCTGACACCGTACCCTCACGAACAGTATCACTTCTTTTGAGTACCTTTCCGACTGTTTGGAAAACAATCTTCACATCACCGATAAATGTAATGCCTTTGTCTATATATTCAAGATCAAATTCAATCTTCTGTTCCCATGTTATATTATTCCGCCCATTGACCTGTGCAAGTCCCGTCAAGCCTGGACGAACATCGTGCCGCCTGCGTTGCTCCTCAGACATGAAAACCACATCTCTGACCAAAAAAGGGCGAGGTCCGCATATACTGAGTGAGCCTAACGCTATGTTGATAAGCTCGGGTAGCTCGTCAAGAGATGTGCTGCGAATAAAGGCACCATACTTTCCCAGACGCTGATCGTCGGGCAGAAGATTTCCGTCCTTATCCTTTGCATTGCTCATGGTGCGGAATTTAATCAGCTTAAAAATCTTTTCTTTTCCATATTTATCTTTCTTGCCTGGTCTTGGCTGAAGAAAGAACGGATTGCCTTTCATAGCGACTGCACCGACCACTGTCAAGATAAGCAGAATAGGAGACAACACAATCAAAGCTGTCACAGACAATATAAAATCTATCAATCTCTTAAAAAACTTTGCGTACATTATATATTCCTCTTTCAAATTTAATTGAAACAGCTTCTGATAATCTCAATCGCTTTATCTCTGCATAGAAATATATTAACATGAATACTGTAAAATGTGAATATGGTTGAACAACTCGAAATCCATTGCCTTTATATTGTTCTTTTACTGCTTCAAATTCTTCCTGTGATAAAAATTGTTTTTGCAACACCGGCTTGCTTTTTAGCTCTTGGCTGATATTGACACCGTCGCCAAATGCGAGTAAAATTTTTGTATATCCATTTTAGGAGGAAGCTATGAAGAGAGAAATTCCGTTAAGTGTTCCGAATCTCGATTTGGAAATTTCAGATAATCTTAAAGAATGTATTGAAACAGGCTGGGTGTCAACAGGCGGTCGTTTTATTACCGAGTTTGAAAAAAAAACAGCGCATTATGTAAATACTCCGGATGCCGTTTCGTGCCAAAGCGGTACAGCAGGGCTTCATGTTGCGCTGAAAATACTCGGTGTTGAGCCTGATGACGAAGTAATCGTACCAACGCTTACATTCATTGCGGCGGTAAATCCCGTAGCATATATAGG
>CAYRZK010000082.1:0-5298 GCA_964428785.1 uncultured Oscillospiraceae bacterium
TTTAACATCATCTGCAAGCGGAGTGCCCTGCTCTACCATAAGCGTCAAAAAACCGACATACGACGGCTGTGCTTCACTTATCATCCTGCCTGTCGCCTCGGCATGCTCCTGCCATCCTTTTCGACCGGAAAGTCCGGATATAAATGTTACGGAAGCTGCTATTCCCGACGCTTCGATGCGCTTTATCGCTTCAGTAATTTCTGCGGCAGTTGCTCCCTTACAAACATCAAGAAGCACTCTATCAGAGCCGGACTCAGCCCCTATATATATTATTTTAAGCCCCGCATCACATAGCCGTTCAAGCTCCTCCGGTGTTTTCATAAGAACATCTCTCGGCGAGCCATATACGCCTACACGCTCACATTCCGGAAATCTATTCCTTATATAATCAAGAATAGCGAGCAGCTTATCTGTCGAAAGGCACAGTGCATCCCCGTCGCACAGAAAAATCCTGCCCACACGACTGTAATATGCCCGAGCTTCATCAAGATCGGCAAATATTTCGTCCATCTCACGCACTCTGAAATTCTTAGCCTTAAACATGCTGCAAAATGTGCATTTATTATGTGAGCAGCCTATTGTTACCTGCAATAACAGGCTATAGGCCTCACTTGGAGGCCTATAAATCATTCCTTCATATTTCATTAATAATCTTCCCTTTGCAAGAACATATTACATTCTTTCCGGAGCCTTAACTCCAAGAAGAGCAAGACCGTTCTTAATAGTATCCTTGGCTGCAAGAACAAGCGCAAGCTTTGCCTTCTTTTCCTCTTCATTGTCAACGAGGATGTGCTCTTCATTATAGAACTTATTAAAGCCCTGAGCGATATCAACAATATGTCTTGTGAGAATTGAAGGCTCATATTTTTCGGCAGCATCCACAATAACAGCAGGGAATTCATAGAGCAGCTTTGCAAGCTCATATGCTGCACCACCTGTAATATATGAATAGTCGATAGCCGATATATCAAGATTTTGTGCGATCTCTCCGGCATTTCTCAATACCGAACAAGCTCTTGCATGAGTATACTGTACATAAGGACCTGTTTCGCCGTCAAAATTAAGCACCTTTTTCCATGAGAACACATAGTCCTTGATCCTGTTGTTGGAAAGCTCCTGGAAAACTACCGCACCGATACCTACTGCCTTTGCAGTTTCGTCGATATTGTCCGTGTTTACACCCTTTTCCTTAATGATTTCCTTAGTCTGTTCTACGGCTCTGTTGAGTACATCTTCGAGGAATACAACTCTTCCGTGTCTTGTTGACATAGTACCCTCTTCAAGTGATACAAGTCCGAACGGAACATGCACACAGTCCTTCGCCCATTCGTATCCCATAAGCTCAACCGTCTTAAACCACTGCTGGAAATGGAGATTTTGCTGTGATGCAACAACATAGATATTCTTTACGAAATTGTATGTCTTTTTTCTGTAAAATGCCGCCGCAATATCTCTTGTCGCATAGAGCGATGATCCGTCCGACTTTGTGATAAGTATCGGAGCCATACCCCATTCCGAAAGGTCTACGATATTTGCACCCTGTGATTCAACAAGAAGATTTTTATCCTTTAATTCCTGAATGATTGCAGGCATCTTGTCCGAATAGAAGCTTTCGCCGTTATATGAGTCAAATTTAATATCGAGCATATCATATACTCTGTTGAATTCCTTGAGAGATTCGTCTCTGAACCACTGCCAAAGCTCCATTTCTTCCGGCTCTCCGGCTTCGAGTCTTGCAAAAGTAGCTCTTGCTTCGTCATCAAGCTCAGGATGCTCTTCAACCTCTACATGGAACTTTGTATAGTATGAAAGAAGCGTCTTGATAGGTTCATTGATAACATCCTCTCTGTTTCCCCAATGTCTGTAAGCAACGATCATCTTACCAAACTGAGTACCGTAGTCTCCGAGATGATTGATTCTTATGATATCATATCCTATCGCATCCCAAAGCTTGTAAATAGCATTACCGATTACAGTCGAACGAATGTGACCGATATGGAAAGGCTTTGCAATGTTCGGTGACGAATATTCTACGATAACAGGCTGTCCCTGTCCTATATTGCATCTGCCGTAAGCATCTCCGGCTTCGATTATCTCCGGAATAACATGTGCCACAAAGTTTTCCTTTGAAACAAACATATTTACATATGCATTGACCTGCTCTACCTTTTCAAACATTGCATTGCCGTCTATTTTGGCAGCGATGTCCTTGGCAATCATCGGCGGAGCTTTTCTTAAAACCTTTGCGAGCTTGAAGCAAGGGAACGCATAGTCGCCCATGCTGTTATCCGTCGGAACTTCTACAATATCCATGATTTCTTCAAGCGTAAGACCTATTTCCGCTTCAAACAATACCTTGGCAATCTCTTCTTTGTAGTTAATCATATTCGAACCTCTCTTTATATTGATAAATTTTCTCTTATTAAACTTAATTATTACTCGGCATTATAATTCGTTTCGTCAAAGAGTGGGATACCTTGTTTTGCCAACATATCGGCGAATATCCCATTTCCCTCAATCGTGACTCCCGAAAATGTGCCGTCATATATAAGTCCTGTGCCGCATGACGGGCTTTTGGCTTTTAATATGGCTTTCTCTATTTTTTCGCTTCGTCTGCCTGCTTCGGCAAGTGCTTCGTCAAAGCATTTCTTGCTTCCTCGGACAAAAGCATCTGTGACATCTCTCCCGTCACAATCTATTACCCGTCCGTCAATTATCTCTGCCGGAGGTCTTGGAACAGGTAATTCTCCGGCAGTTTCGGGACATACAAGAAAAGCATTTTCTTCCTCCGCAAGCTTCGCTATTTCGGGGCATAGATTATTCCCGCCGCTATACTTGCAGTTGCAACCCGTAAGACACGCACTGACAATTACCATATGTTTACCTCCTTATCAAAAATAGTTACCGTGATTATAGCATATTTGTTTGAATTTTACTACTATTTTTTCAGCTTCACAACGGTTACGCCGTCACCGCCCTCATTATATGCACCTTTTCTGAACGAATCAACATGCTTGTGCTTTTTGAGCATATCACGGATACCCTTTTGAAGTATACCCTCGCCTCGTCCATGAATTACTGTGACATTTTCCAGACCGGCAATATATGCATCGTCAAGATACTTATCAACATCCATTACGGCATCGTCAAGATTTTTGCCCTGAACATTGATTGATATACCTACGCTCATCGTCTTGGCTCTGTACATCGAGCCGTATTTCGTTCCGCCGCTTTTCGGCTTAGGCGTTGCTGTGCCCTGATCTATGAGCATCAGGTCTTTAACATTGGCGCTTGTTTTCATGATACCTATGCGCAGCTGCAAATCACCCTTGCTGTCCGGGAGCGTAAGCACTTCACCGTTCTGTCCTATCGTCATAAGCTTTACACGGCTTCCTATTTTAATCTTTGATGCGTCTATAGGCTCATAATTCGTATCATATGTTATCTTGCGTTCATGCCTGCCCTCTGCTTTTTTAATCCGCTTGCGATTTTCCTCATATCGCCTGTTCCTCTCGCCCATCGAATCAAGGCGTGCCAGCTCTTTGAGATCTGACTGCACCTCCTTTGCCATTTCCTTGGTTTCACGGATTATCGAGCGTGCCTCATCATGTGCCGCCTCGATTATTTTATCACGCTGCGCATATATCTTGGCTTCATATGCATCGAGAGCTTCTTTTTGCTTTTTCATTGCAATATTCAGCATCATCGCCTCGTCACGATCCTCTTCCGCTTCTTTCCTGTCACGCTCGATCGCCGAAATCACATCCTCAAATTCTATGTCGCCCGATTCAAGGAGATGTCTTGCCTTATTTATTATATATTCCGAAAGTCCGAGCTTTTCCGATATTTCAAAAGCATTCGAGCGTCCCGGTGCGCCTATTATAAGCTTATATGTCGGAGAAAGTGTTTCCACATCAAACTGCATTGATGCGTTCATTACTCCGCCTGTCGATATTGCATACTTCTTAAGCTCATTATAATGCGTCGTAGCTACTATCATAGTTCCCTGTGCCTTGAGATAATCGAGTACCGAAATCGCAAGCGCCGCACCCTCTGTCGGATCTGTACCGCCGCCAAGCTCATCGACAAGTACCAGCGTTTCCGCATCGGCTTCCTCCGTAATACCAACAATATTTGTCATATGTGATGAGAAAGTAGAAAGGTTCTGCTCTATGCTTTGCTCGTCACCTATATCAGCATATATTTTTCTGAATATCGGAAGCTTTGAGCCTGAGCTTGCAGGAATATGAAGCCCCGACTGTGCCATCATCGCAAGCAGTCCTATCGTTTTGAGCGTTACAGTTTTACCGCCGGTGTTCGGACCCGTGATAACAAGCGTCGTAAAATCGCCTCCGAGATGCAGATTGGTCGGCACTACCTTTTTGCGATCAAGCAGCGGATGCCTTGCTTCTTTCAATACAAGTATCCCTTCATCGTTCATCTGCGGTTCCTCGCCGCCAAGTTCACTCGAAAGCTTGCCTTTGGCAAAAATAAAGTCAAGCTTCAAAAGCAGCTTCTGATTGTTTATAAGTTCATGAAAATGCTCCGCCACATTGCTCGAAAGTTCTCCAAGGATTTTTTCAATTTCGGCTTTTTCTTCAATTTCAAGCTCACGAAGCTCGTTATTCATGGTTACAATTACCTGAGGTTCTATAAAAAGTGTTGCACCAGACTGTGACTGGTCATGGATGATGCCGGGAAATCTTGAGCGATGCTCCTGTTTTACCGGTATAACATATCGTCCATCACGCATCGTAACTATTGCATCCTGAAGCACCTGCTTATTCGCCTGCGAGTACAGTATCTGATTTATCCTTGTTTTTATATTTTCATTTTGCCGTACAATGCTTCTTCTTATATTTCTAAGCTGCGGACTGGCGTTGTCGCTCATTTCGTCCTCGGACAGAATACATCTGTCTATGTTTTCTTCAAGTCCTCTGTGAAGTGCAATCACATCCGAAATACCATGGATTATCGGCAACTTCGGCAGATCGCTCTTTAAGAAAGTTACAACATTCCGTGCCACCTTGATATTATACAGTATTTCGAGGAGCTGCTTCATAGTCAATGTTCCGCCCTTGCGTGCAATGTGGAGACTCTTCTCAATATCATAAAAAGCACCCAAAGGCGCCGCCCCTTTAAGAGCAATCACCTTGGCCGCTTCTGTTGTTTCCGCAAGGCTTTCACGGATCTCCGCCATATCTGACGAAGGCCGCAAAGCGGAGACAACCTTTTTTGTCATCTCCGCCGCAGTTTTTTCCGTAAGCATATTTATGATTTTATCGTACTCAAGTACCC
>CAYRZK010000083.1:0-5298 GCA_964428785.1 uncultured Oscillospiraceae bacterium
TATATGCTTGCTTATTGTTTGCGAGGCGGTATATACTTTTTCGCATCTGGTGTTGCGTGAATGAGTATTCCGATTAGGTATGATAAATATAATAATAGGCAGTCGCAGGGTGTCAAGTGAGTAATAGTAATAGGAATGTTTCCGGTATAATCAAACCGATTGGTGAGTATCATATACATAAGAATTTTGGTGGATGAAAAATCTGATCGTATATGAAGGTAGGTGTTACGGGAGTGAAAAAGTCCGGAAACTTGAAAGTATATTTCACATGGATTATACTTACGGAAGCAGTAGGTGCGCTGGCAGGATGGCTTATTCGTGACGGTGTGAAGACATATAATATGACGGTTATCAAACCGCCGTTTTCGCCGCCGAGTATAGCATTTCCGATTGTTTGGGGAGTACTCTATGCGATAATGGGGTTTGGCGTCGCAAGAGTGTATACGGCGAATGATTCGATCATGCGAACAAGAAGCCTGCTTCTGTTTGTTGTGCAGCTTGCATTTAATTTCTTTTGGAGTATTATATTTTTTAATATGCAGAGCTTCGGTACAGCATTGTTTTGGTTGCTTGTGCTGTGGATTTTGATTGTACTGATGATTTCGTTGTTCTGCCGGGTGGATAAAACGGCAGGATTGATGCAGGTGCCGTATCTTCTGTGGGTGACTTTTGCGGCATATTTAAATTACGGCGTGTGGCGTTTGAATTAGAGAAAGAATGTATAGATAATATGTTTACAGTGAATGATGTGATAGCAGAATATATGCGCCTTGATGCGGTGTTCGGAGTAAAAATTGCCGATATTCCGGTGAGGGTGAGCAGCCGGTTTGTGCGCAAGCTCGGTATGTGCAGATTTGCTGTGGACAGCAAAGGACGGTATGTGCCAATCGAAATTACTATTGGAGAATATGTGCTTAAAGCCGAAGCAGATGTGTTTTACGACACTATACGGCATGAATACACCCATGCTCTTGCGGCACTCAGAGACGGCTGCAACCACGGTCATGATGGGACTTGGAAAAAAGCGTGCATTGAAGTCGGGTGTAATCCGAGAGCAACGATAAAGGCGGCGGAAGCCGGCAATGTACAGGCGATAAAAGACGAAGCGGTGAAGTATATAGTGCGATGCACCGAATGTGGCAATGAGAGCAAATACTATCGCAAGGGCAGAGTGGTTACATCCATCTTGGATGGAAAGAAAATGTATCGTTGTCGCTGCGGAGGGAGCTTGGAGGTTGTGATTAAATAGCCGGATTTCTTCTACTATAAAACATTATGCGGAAATAGTACTTTGAAAAACATGAATGGTAGATAATGCGAAAGAAAATGAGCGATGTTATTTCGAATTCATTGCTGAAAAATAATAAAGTGAAAGATTATTCTTTCACTTTATTTCGTTATAGCTTGACTTTTCTTTCATGATGCGCAATAATGTAGATACAAAGGAACTACAACTCTGATAAAAGGTGGTGTTTATATGAGATACGAATCCGAGCATGCATGCATCTCGACGCTGACTTTTACCGCATTTGAGCGGTGGCTTGAGAAGAGCGGCAATAAGATAAAATTGGGTGACGAGGAAAAGAAAATGTTCAGAATGTGTGATGAAGGAAACAATCCTACCAATTTGGCGTTTCTTATTTCCGATCAGTGCGACAGGATGGTGAAGGTAGCTGTTTACAGCGGCAAAGACAAGAGCTTTTTTAAAGAAAAGGCGCAGTTCTCAGGTTCTGTTGTTTCACAGCTTGATGCTGCATACAGGTTTATTGATAAGAGAGGATATCCGGAGTATGCTGTGAAAGAATCCATTGCCAATGCGCTTATACATAGAAATTATTCGCTTGGCGGAGGTACGATGATTAATGTGTTCGATGATCGTATAGAGATAGTAAGCCTTGGAGGCTTACCGGATAATATTTCGCTTGATGCGGTGCTTATGGGAGCATCACAGCCGGTAAATCCTTATTTAATGGAAGTGTTTGGATATCTCGGGCTTGCCGAAAACTTCGGGACAGGTATAGCAAGAATATTATGCTCTTATGCAGATGTTGACGAAAATCCAGTATTTGAAGCTGCCGGTGGATGCTTTCGTGTTACACTGCCAAAATGTGCCGAGATGTACGATCTTGCTATGGTGCGTGATGGCGAAGCGCCGTCATATGTTTGTGGACTGCAAAAGATACCAGACCCTAAGAATGCAATTTATGAAATGGCTTGTAAAAAAGGAATTATTGTCCGAAAAGATGTGCAGGAGCTTCTTGGGGTAAAAACAACAAGAGCTTTTGATTTGATAAAAGAAATGTGTGATGAAGGGCTTTTGCGTCCGATATCGAGAGGCAGAAGCAGTTATTATGAAGTAATATGCGAATGAATTATTATAAGTGATAGAAAAAATTGTAGAAAATTATAAAAAAGTCTTGCTTTTTTGTGTTTGAGTGCTATAATGAGTGCATAGTTATTACTATCAGAGGTGAATTATGTTAAATATTAAGCATTCAAACGAATATTTCGGATATTACTTTAGCTTTACTTATTATGGTAAGGCTATTTGGCGTTTGGTTGTTTAAAGGATTGTTTGCAAAAAGTTTTCACTTATTTATTGATGACAATGCTCCTCAGCCAAACGGTTGAGGAGCTTTTTTTATGGAGGAAGAAAGATGATTATTGTTTTAAAAGAAAACCCAAACAGAGAGCAACTCGATTTTTTCTTGGCATGGCTTAAAGATAAAGGCTTCCAGATACATCAGAGCATCGGTGAATCACATATGATTTTGGGGCTTGTCGGCGATACGGCGACGCTGGATATAGATTTGATAACGGCGCTCGAAATCGTAGACAGTGTAAAGCGTGTGCAGGAACCGTACAAAAAAGCAAATCGTAAATTTCATCCGGACGATACTGTAATTGATATCGGCAGTACCAAGATCGGAGGCGGCAATCTTACGGTAATGGCAGGGCCGTGTTCGGTAGAGTCGGAGGAACAGATTATAGAGGTGGCAAAAGCTGTGAAAGCAAGCGGTGCGACTATTCTGAGAGGCGGTGCATTCAAGCCTCGTACATCACCTTACTCATTCCAGGGTAAGGGCAAAGAAGGCATAGAGCTTCTGCTCGAAGCAAAACGAGAAACAGGGCTTCCGATAGTAACTGAAATAATGGAGCTGTCACAGCTTGACTTGTTTGATGATATAGATGTAATACAGGTAGGAGCAAGAAATATGCAGAATTTCAATCTCCTCAAGGAGCTTGGAAAAACAAACAAGCCGATCATGATAAAAAGAGGAATGTCGGCGACATTTGAAGAGTTGCTTATGAGTGCGGAATATGTCATGAGTCAGGGTAATGAAAAAGTAATCCTTTGCGAAAGGGGTATTCGTACTTTTGAGACATTTACGAGAAATACGCTTGACCTTTCGGCTATTCCGGTATTAAAGGAGCTGAGTCATCTGCCGGTGATTATTGATCCGAGCCATGCAACCGGTAAAGCAAGGCTCGTGGCACCGATGGCACTTGCGGCAGTGGCAGGCGGCACGGACGGTCTTATTATTGAAGTTCACAATGATCCGCCAAGAGCACTTTGTGACGGAAGCCAGTCGCTCAGACCGGAAGCTTTTGATGAGCTTATGAAAAAGATTACACCGCTTCATGAAATGATAAGCGAAATGAAATAAATATATGATACAATAAGGAGAAAGGCAAATGAATGTTGGTATTGTAGGGCTCGGACTTATCGGAGGCTCGGTGGCAAAGAGTATTAAAAATCGCACCATGCATACTGTATGGGCAGATGATATAGATGCTGAAACTATGATGTTTGCAAGGCTATCCGGCGCTGTGGATGGAGCGCTTGATGAAGAAAAGCTTGCAGATACGGATATACTTTTACTCTGTGTAGTTCCAAAGGTAGCCGTTCGGTGGCTTGAAGAACATGCGGCAAAGCTTAAATCCAAAACAATAGTCGTGGATATGTGCGGCGTTAAGAGGACTGTTTGCTCAGCAATGGCTCCGCTTGCGGAAAAGTACGGTTTTATGTATGTAGGCGGACATCCTATGGCAGGCATGGAGCGAGGCGGTTTTGTAAGCTCGACGGACAATTTGTTTGACGGAGCGTCGATGATTCTTACTCCGGATGAACATTCATCGGCACAGCTTCTTGAAATGCTCAAAAACTTCTTCCTTGACATGGGATTTGGAAATATTACATTTTCCACACCTGAGGAACATGACAGGATTATCGCATATACATCTCAGCTTGCTCATGTAGTGTCCAATGCATATATTAAATCTCCGGAAGCTCAGAAAAGAAGAGGGTTTTCGGCAGGAAGCTTTAAGGATATGACAAGAGTGGCAAGGCTTGATGAAAAAATGTGGACGGAGCTTTTTCTTGATAATCCGGATTTTCTGGTGGAGCAGCTTGAGCTTTTGATTGATAATTTAAATGAGTACCTTGTAGCTATTAAAAACGGAGATGGTGAAATGCTTCAGGCACTTCTTAAGGATGGGCGTGAAAAGAAAGCGACAGCCGGAGGTAATTAGTATTGGACAGGATAAGAGTAAATGTCGGAAAAGGCTACGATATCAATATAGGCGAGGGCATTATTGCCAAGGCTGGCGAACTGCTCTCATCAGTAAAACACCACGGGTGCAGGGCAATAGTCATAACAGATTCAAATGTTGCGAAGCTTTATCTTTCAGATTGCATAGATAGCATCGCAAAGGCAGGGTTTGATACGGATTCGATTGTTTTTGAAGCAGGTGAAGAGACAAAAAATATAGAGACCTTGGAAAACATTCTCGAAAGCATGGCGGAAAAGGGTATGACACGCAGCGATATTGTTATAGCGCTTGGCGGAGGCGTTACCGGAGATATGGCAGGCTTTGCGGCGGGAATATATATGAGAGGACTTCCTTTTATTCAGATACCGACGACTCTTTTGGCAGCTGTTGATTCGTCTGTAGGAGGTAAGACTGCGATAGATCTCAAAAGTGGGAAAAATCTTGCAGGACTTTTTCACCAGCCTGATATGGTAATATGCGATACATCAACGCTTACAACGCTTCCAGATGAAGAATACAGGTGCGGACTTGCCGAAGCTATAAAGACAGGCGTGCTTGCTGATGAAAAGCTTTTTGAAATTTTTGAAAGCGACAATACAGTGGACATGCTCAGACAGATCATTGTGAGCTGTGCGGAGTACAAAGCCGGCGTGGTTAGGCGTGATGAAAGAGAAATGGGAGAGAGGAAGCTTCTTAATCTTGGACATACAGTAGGAAGAGCAATAGAAACAGTAAGTGACTATA
>CAYRZK010000084.1:0-5289 GCA_964428785.1 uncultured Oscillospiraceae bacterium
TTGCAATAGCGGCGTGCCTTGCACTTTCTTCAGTGCCGTCATTTGCGGCGGAGGCTATAAAAGAAGCTTTGCCGTATTTCGGGAAAAAGCTAAAGGGCTTTGATGATAAGGCTGCCGTGCTGCGAGCTGTAGAAGCAAGGAGCTCGTCACCCGTAAGGATATTGCGAAGCGGCGATACATGCGAGAGTGTATCAGTATCGGGTGTTTATCCTGCCGGAGAGGGTGCAGGGTATGCAGGCGGTATCATGTCGGCAGCAGTTGATGGAATAAGAATAGCGGAAGAAATTATAAAACGATATAAAGGCTTTGAAAGGGGATAATTGTGATGAATTGTTTTAAAAGGCTTACGGTTTTGGTGCTTGCAGTTATGATGATATTTTCGATGACAGCGACAGCGTTTGCCGGCGAAAGCCGAAAAAGCACCGCTGTAAGCTACAGTATGCTGAATGTGAATGACCATTCGTGTGTTTTTACGAATTATGTGCAGGGCTATGAATTGAGAGTGGAAAGCGGCATGGAGGTGGACGATTCCATGATGGATATTGTTACCGTGCTTGAAAACGAAAGCAAGCGTATCGAAATATACAAACAGAATGTGTCGAGCGCCGGAAAAGCGGGATATATCAATTATTCCAACAAGTTTTTAACGAATACCGGAAACGACTATTATTATGATGTGTCTCAATGGGATCAGACATCTGCTGCATACGGCACAGGCGAAGTGAGAGAAGTAAGCATCACACAGTGGTCGAGAAAATCTCTCGCAAGGGTGGAAAATGATAAAAATCATTATCTTTGCATCGAAATACCGGATGGAAAATATGTATATACTATATTTATCAAGACCGCATATAAGATAACTGATGCCTCCGAAATAAGCGGCATTGCGAATAATTTTAAAACATTTATACCGTCAAAGCAGGCAAAAGCATTTAAGGCAGAAGCAGTATCTCCGGATGACAGAAGCTGGAATGATGAAACAAGAGATTTTTATGATACATATTTTCATGACGATGCAGCACTCACATGGGGCATCTTCGAGCCAGATGTAGAATATAAGGGCTATGATACGCTTAATGGCTATGAAAAATATTTGGATTATGAATTTCCGGTACTGCTGAGCTACGGAGAACTCAAGAATACGAGCATCGAGACAGTCAGAAACAGGCTGAACGAGGCATATGACAGAGGTAAGATACTTGAGCTTACGCTTCAGACAACATGGACAAGCAGCGGAAATATGGTTTACGATATACTTGACGGCAAATATGATGAGTATTTGTATGAATATGCGTCAGCGATAAATGAATTCGGACATCCTGTACTCTTCAGACTCTTTAATGAGATGAACGGAGACTGGTGCCCTTATTCGTCATACAATACAGCTAAAGATACCTTGATATTTAAAGAAGCTTACCGCTATATTTACGGTATTTTTGAAGAAGCTGGCGCAAACAGCAATACTATATGGGTGTGGAATCCGAATTCTGTTTCATATCCGAATTTTGATTGGAATCATGCGCTCATGTATTATCCGGGCGATGAATATGTAGATATAGTAGGGCTTACGGCATATAACACCGGAACATATTATGCAGGCGAGAAATGGAGCACATTTACAGAGCTTTACAGTGAGCTTTACAGCAATTATTCAGAGTGGTTCGGACAGCCGTTTATGATTACGGAATTTGCATCTGCAAGCACAGGCGGAGATAAGGCGGCATGGATGGAAGATATGTTCAGAAAAATTCAAGCCTACGATAGGATTAAGATTGCGATATGGTGGGATGGCTGCGATTGGGATGCATATGGCAATGTAGCCAGATCGTATTTCCTCGATGAAACGCAGGAAATCCTTGATGTGTTTAAAAAAGGCATAGTGGTACCATGGTACCGTGATACATATGCATAAAAAATGCGATAAGCTGCGATAATAATAAGCTCAAAAGCGGAACGGTCTTACATACCGTACCGCTTTTTTAGTCATTATTCAGCGTAGATATTCCGAATATGTCGAATATATTGTGAGAGGATTTTCTATTCGTGCATGTGCTCACGGAGCTTTAGGAGAGCTTTTTTTTCGATTCTGGAAACATATGAGCGGCTGATACCGAGCTTATCTGCGACCTCACGCTGAGTCTTGCTGTCGTGCCCGAAGATGCCGTAGCGGTTGATTATCACATATTTTTCTCGCCTTGTAAGGTCACGGTTCATAGCTTCTGCAAGCTTATGTATCTGCAATTTAAGATTGATATCGTCTATGACGGCATCAGGCTCGCTGCCGAGTATATCATTGAAGCTCATCTCGTTTCCGTCCTTGTCGGTGCCGAGAGGTTCGTTAAGCGATATTTCACTTTTGTTCTTTTTTGATGCCCGCAGGCTCATGAGTATTTCATTTTCAATGCATCTTGCGGCATATGTTGCGAGCCTCGTGCTTCGCTTGCTGCTGTATGTATTCACTGCTTTTATTAAACCGATTGTACCTATTGATATCAGGTCGTCAGGGCTGCTGTTAGTCACTGTATATTTTTTTACAATATGTGCGACAAGCCTTAGATTGTGTTCGATGAGGACTTGTCTTGCGTTCTCATCGCCCGTCTGATATAAGCCGAGATAGTATTCCTCCTCTTTTTCGCTAAGAGGCTTTGGGAAAGAATCGCTCATATATGTAACCCCCTCTACAGATTTCCACTATATGCGAAAAAAAGGGGGAAAGTGCCTGACCGCTTTAAATAGCTTTGTACCTATTTAAAGCGTTTTGCGCAAGCATCCGAAAGTACGATTACTTTTCAAATGAAAGACAGTCTGTGCACTGATCCATTGAAGGATTCTTTTCGTGTGTGCCGATTGTAACACATGAAAGAGTGCAGTAATCCTGCGTATTACAATGATGCTTACATGCACCTACCGTACACTTAATACTTGAATTGAAATTATTGTTCATTTTTGTTACCTCCGATTGTTTGTTATGTTTTTATTATGTACAATAATTCGTTTTTTATTATGTAAGAAATATCGTTTGATATATTTTCAAAATCACAAGAAAGCCTGCCGTAGAAAAATTTAATCGGTGCAGCTGGCTTTCTCGTAATAAAACTTCAGAAAAAATTCATATAATATTCATAAAGCAGACGGTATACTCGCTTGCACTTGCAAGGCTAAAATGTTAAAATAAAAATTGACTCTATATTAGAAAAATCAAACAGGATGCGGGGAGATTCATGCAGAAACGGAGAAAGCATGAATATAAAAAATTTACCCGATAAGGAAAAACCGAGAGAAAAGCTTGTGATGTTCGGCGCAGGTGCGCTTTCAGATGCAGAGCTTCTTGCTGTATTGCTCGGAACAGGCACAAAAGAAATTTCTGTCATGGAGCTTGCCGAAAAGCTCATAGAAAATGACAAAAAAGGAATATCATTTTTGGCAGAGTGCGTGCCTGAGGAGCTTCAAAAACAAGCGGGAATAGGCATGGCTAAGGCATGCAAGCTTGTGGCGGCAATAGAAATCGGCAGGCGGATTGCTAAAAAGCCAAAGGGCGGAAGCTATATAATATCAGAGCCCGGCGAAGCGGCGGCGCTTGTCATGGAAGAAATACGCTACTTGCAAAGAGAAGTATTTATGGTAATGCTGCTGAATACAAGAGGTGAAGTGATTGCGATTGAAAAAATCGCAGAGGGCGATCTTAACAGTGCGGCGGTAGAGGCGAGAGAAATATTCAATATGGCGGTCAGAAAGAACGCTTTTTCGATAATTCTCATACACAATCATCCCAGCGGAGATCCGTCGCCGAGCAGTGCAGACATTAAAACCACAAACAGGCTTATAGAAGCAGGCAGCATAATAGGTATTCCTGTTGCGGATCATTTAATAATAGGCAGCGGTAAATTCTACAGTTTTAAAGAAAATAAAATTATGTAATAACAGTTGGAGGATTTGATATGTGCTTTTTCTTCTCAACCAAAGATATGGGGATTGATCTGGGGACTGCAAATACGCTCATCTATATGAGCGATGACGGTATTGTATTGAACGAACCGTCTGTAATAGCAAAAAATACTGTTACGAAAGAAGTCATAGCAGTAGGTAAAAAAGCAAAAGATATGATAGGAAAGGTGCCTGAGGCAATTTCTGTTGTAAGGCCGCTTCAGGATGGCGTTATTTCGGATTTTGATATGACGGCGGAGATGCTCAAGGCTTTTATAATCAGAGTATTGGGTTCGTCAAAGATAACGAATCTGCGAGTGGTCGTTGGTGTGCCGTCAGGCGTTACGGAGGTAGAGAAGAGAGCTGTCGAGGATGTAGTGCATCAGCTTGGCGCCAAGGAGGTATATGTTCTCGAAGAGCCTATGGCTGCGGCTATTGGTGTCGGACTGCCGGTGGATGAGCCTACAGGCTGCATGATAGTTGATATAGGCGGCGGCACATGTGATATCGCTATAATAGCAATAGGCGGTATCGTTACAAGCACATCGCTCAGATATGCCGGAGATAAGTTCAATGAGGCCATAATACAGTATATGCGCAAAACATACAGCCTGCTTATCGGAGAACAGACTGCCGAAGAGCTTAAGGTTAATATAGGCTGCGCCTTAATGGATTTTGATGATGATGGATTTGAGATTATCGAAACGATGGATGCAAGAGGCAGAGACCTTGTAACAGGGCTGCCGAAGGTGATTGCCGTAACAAACAAAGACATGCTTTATGCTCTTGAAGAGTCTGTGCAGATGGTTGTTGAGGCGATCAAGGCAACATTTGAAAGAACTGCGCCGGAAATCGCTGCCGATATAGTAGTAAACGGACTTGTGCTTTCGGGAGGAAGCGGTAAGCTTAAAAACCTCGACAAGATTATTGCCGAAAAGACAGGAATGAATGTTATCGTTGCCGAAAATGCTGTGGAAGCGGTAGCACTCGGGACGGGAAAAAGCCTACAGAATATCGAAAAGCTTAAGAAGTATGCGGCGAGCAGAGTAAGCGTAAAGTACAGATAATGACTATTTAAGACGGAGAAATTATGCATGATTAAATGGATAGAGGAACACAAAAAAATCACAATAATTGCAGGTGTAATTTTTGTGCTGTGCATAATTATATCGTTTTCATATTTCAAGGGCAGCGGATTTATCGGCGCTCTTGTGCAGCGAGGCGGTGTTGCCGTTTCGGAGCCGGCTTTAAATGCGGCGACAGGTACAAAAAAAGGAATAAAAGGGCTTCTCAATTTCAGAAAAAATGCACATGAAAACGAGGAACTCAGAGAAAGAATAGATGAGCTTGAAGCCGAAATCATAG
>CAYRZK010000085.1:0-5250 GCA_964428785.1 uncultured Oscillospiraceae bacterium
TCCCTCGGCATACTTATTTGTAAGCACGCTTCCGTTAGCCTCCATTACTGCATTGCTTGTATAATTTTCGGACGCAATAAGCTCAAGCTTGCTTGCCTGTCTCTCAGCCTCTTTCCTGATTATAGCCGAAATCTCCGAATCTGCTTTGTCCAAATAATTAAAATACATTTTCCAAATTCCTTTCTGCATCATTATCAAATACATTCAATACATAACAGTATCGCTCTGTCTGTCTCGCAGCAATATCTGCTTATAGTCATGAATATATCACATATCTTTGACTAAAGCAAATCAGACAGAAGTCTCGAAAAGCTTTCTTTTATTTTTATAACTATACTTCTCTTTTCATAAAGACGCCTTGTAAGCTCATGGCAATGCTTCATATCTTCTTCAAAAATCGCCTCCATTTTGCCGGCAAGCTCCGAATCATACACAATAGCATTCGCCTCAAAATTAAGCATAAAGCTCCTGTTATCGAAATTGGCAGAGCCGCAAGACAGCACCTCACCGTCCACAGCCACCACCTTCGCATGTAAGAACCCGTTGTCATATATATATATCTTCACACCCGAACGCATGAGATCTCCGGCATACCAATATGTTGCCCAATAAACAAACATATGATCCGGCTTACATGGTATCATAATCCTCACATCCACACCCGACTGCGCCGCCATTTTAAGCGAATCCACTATGCTCTTATCCGGAATAAAATAAGGCGTTTGAATAAACACATTCTTGTCTGCCGAGGTTATCATTTTCATATAAGCACGCTTGATCTCTTCTTTTTCCGATTCGGGACCGCAGCTTACAATCTGCACACCTGTATTTCCTCCCGGCTCCGCAGCCTTATAATCTATCGAATTAAGCGGTATATTCTCCTTTGACGCCTGCCGCCAGTCGAGAAGAAATCTGCTGTTTATATCACGCACGCAGCCGCCTGTAAAGCGCATATGCGTATCTCGCCAATATCCGAATTTTTTCTTCCTGCCGAGATACTCCTTGCCTATATTAAAGCCTCCGATATATCCTATCTCGCCGTCTATACATATAAGCTTTCTGTGATTACGATAATTAAGCTTCATATTGAGCCATCTTAATTTGGGCTTAAAGAAAAACGCATATTTCCCGCCTGCCTCAACCAATTCTCTAAGCGTGCTTTGAAATATAAATCTGCCGCCGACAGCATCTATAAGCAGCCTTACCTCCACACCCTCCTGCGCTTTTTGCGCAAGCAGCTTTATAAGCCCTCGACCCACATCGTCGTTTTGAAGAATATATGTCTCGAAATTGATTGTTTTCTTCGCATTTTTTATATCGTTTTTTATAGATGCCAGGAGTTCGTTTCCATCAGTAAATATTTTTCCTTTATTATCCTGCGTATAATATGCACCTCCATAGGTCTGATTTAAATGTATCATATCACGCCATACATATTCTTCTCGATGCGTATATTCGTAATCGTTCGACTGCATCTCGTCGATCTGCTCACGCAGCGCCTTACGGGCAAAATATTCCTCGTTTTTTGAAAGCTTAAAAATTCTCTGCCGTGATATTCCCTGCGACAGCATCATATAAAAGAAAATACCTATTCCCGGAAGTATTGTAAGCACCGCAAGCCATGCAAGCGTAGCTGATGGATTTTTACGCTCTATAAAGATAATAACAAATGCTATTACAAGATTAACAAAAAACACAACGGTGATGGTCGTCGCTCCCCAAGCCTGAATCCAGTCGAGCCATTTTGAAAAAACACCTATGATATCCAATGCTATTTTATCAAACATATTTATTCCCCTTATATCACTACACTATCTCAGCACATCGCCGGCAAGATACCGGCACTTATTTTATTTAATCAAAGCCTGTCGGCTTTTCCATATTATACCATCACAGTTTCTTATACATCGTCTTTCGTCCGTTGCCAGCCTGATAGAGCATTCCTTCCGTTACCATCCGTTTCAGAATTCGGTTAGAAGTTGCCTGACTTACCCCAAGAAGTACATCTGCTTCACTACGGATAATATGACCGTTTTTCTCAACAAACGCCAGAATTTTATCCTCATAGCTCATAAGCATTGAAGAAATTCCCGTTTCCTTGTTAAACACAGCGTTGCGGTTGGGCAATGTGATCTTAAATGCATTGGCAGTTGCCTCGATCTTGGGTGCTATGCGACTTCCTTCGTATGCATGCATGATTTTCGGTATGCCTGTACCATAGGCTTCAATCAATTTCAAGCGGTAAAACACCGCTGCTAACTTAGGATTACGACAAACGGACAATCCCAGCATAATATCATCCAAAGCAATCCCGGTAGGCAAACCCCCAACAGACACGAACTCGATGCGATCAGCATACACACTGATCAATGTCGCAGCACTGTAGGAATAGTCTCTGTGTACGATAGAATTCAACAATGCTTCACATAGTGCTTCTTCAGGATAATCCCGTACATCAATTCGGTAAAGTCCATCAAAGCTCGCTGATGTATGATTTCGTAAATCCAGATAGGCATACATTTCTTCTATCTGCTGAAATAAGGAGCCGCTAAACTCCCGCCGATCCTGAAAATTGTTCTTATCCGTTCCGGCAAATGTCGCCGCCTTGATAATGCTGTTACACTGATCAGACAGAAGTAATGCAAGATTAGAATAAATGCCATCCGGCGATACCATGCCCAGTGACTGCATCTTCGTTTCGTCAAATGTGACATTACACTTCGCAAACTGGCTTTGTGTTGTGTCAAAAGTCAATTTCTGCTCTAATGAGCGCATATCCTCAAAACAGCAGTTCACTTTCATCCACAGTCTCACCACCGGTAATACCTCCGTGAAGCTTTCGCATTTCTATCATTCCCACTCGACAAATGTCATCTTATACAGCAATATCTTATATACACTTTCGTCGAGCCTCTCCTCACTTATCTCTCCGCTGCGTACCGCATTTAATATCGCATCGTAAGCTGCCTGTATATCCACCGGCATAAGCAATACATCACAGCCGGCTTTAAATGCCATAAGCGCCGCCTCATCAGAAGTCCACACATCCGTAATCGCCTGCATCTCAAGCGCATCCGTAATGATAAGCGTGTTTTCCTTATTAGGTATTAAATTTATAATCTCCGGCGAAAATGTTGACGGTAAATCTGTTCCTGTAATATTAGGCACCGCAATATGCCCAACCATCACCGCATACATACCGCTATCGGCACCGAACGGTATGAATTCACATGCTTGCAGTTCTTCAAGCGTCTTATATGTAACCGCAAGAGCCGTATGACTATCCTCAGCCGTATCTCCATGCCCCGGAAAATGCTTCAGCGTAGGCAATATGCCCTTTGCCCTGTAGCCCTCCGCCGAAGCGCTCACCATCATTGCCGCCGTTTCGGCATCTGAAGAAAATGCCCTGGTACCGATTATAGGATTATCCGGATTTGTATTCACATCCGCCACCGGAGCGAAATTAAGATTGAAGCCGTACTTTATCAGGTAATTTCCGATAGCTTGCGCCATGTCATTTACAGCTTCCGCATCGCCGGCAGCTGCCACCGCTGCCGCACTTTCATATTTCGGCAGATTGAATTTTGAATGGTTGGCAAGCCGTGCCACTGCTCCTCCCTCTTCATCCACAGCAATAAACAGCGGAATCTCACTTGCCTCCTGAAAAGCCTCATTAAACTTTATGAGCTGATTACCATTCTTAATATTTTTACCGAACAGACATATCCCACCGATCTGATATTTATTAAGCATTTCCGCCATGCCGTCAGTCAGAGCGACAGAGCCCGGTGCCTTGGAATCTATAATATCCTCAGCACCCTTTGTCGGATCAAGCGCATCCGGACGCACTATAAAAAGCTGTCCCACCTTTTGCTCTGTCGTAAGCATGTCAAGCATCGATGCCGCCTTAGCTTTGGTTTCATCGTTTACACTATGCTCCTGCCTGTCTTCATTCGAAGGCTGCTTTAAACTCGTATCGTCCACCACCTTATCCTATATATCGGATGCACTGCCACATGTGCATAGCATCATACCGCACAGCCCTATTATTGCTATTCCCCTAAAAAACTTTTTCATTCGTACTCCCTCATTGCAGTCGTCTAAATGCAAATATATAGCCTAACTGCATATATATCGCCTTTGCACACGGACTTTATACACAGATAATACTATCCCCGACACATGTATTAATCGAAAATCGTAATATTTTCATATCCCAAATTTTCATATGGTATACTTCTCATTGAATAAAGATATTGTCCGAAGCTGTACCCATCAGGTACATAGTCCAAATCATATCCGTAAACATTTTTAAAAACATCCTGAAGCTTATTGTCATCAAGAGCAAGTATAAGATGAGTCGAGCTGATCCTAAATCCGCTTATTTCCTTGTACACCTCATCCAAAAATTTCTTATCGAGATCGGTATGCTCACCCTCGCAGAAATATTCATATTTACTGCCGGGATTATCAGCTTCATAATTCTCTGCCACATATCTTAAAGCACTGTTCAGCGCATCCCCCATGCCGTCCTTTATAAGTGTCTCATAATCCGCATTTTTCGTGAAAATATCGGTAAGCTCAAGCGGCTTCGTATCCTTCGTGATTTTTTTGCTCATATCATATACTTCATAAGTCATCACATTGTCGTTGTAATAATATGGATCTTCTGCATCCGAACCGCTGTTGTAAGCCGAAATATGCCTGTACATTTCATTCGTTATTGTGATATACTTTCCTGCAATATCCACAGTCGACATTGCATAAATGCCCTTATCAACATTTTCAAAAGTCAGCCCGTTTGCCGCTTCGTAGGCTTCAATTACCTCGTGCAATTTTTTAGCCTCCTCTTCTTCGTCAAATGACGCAAGCTCAATGAGACGCTCCTTAATCACCTGCGGTGTTCCTACAGTCGCAGTCACATATCTGCTGAATGTAATATTTTCATCCTGAATATTGTTAGAATATTCATCAAGCGGTATATCATCGACATAATTTCCCATCATCAGGCTCTTAACAGGCTCTTCATCGCTCTCATAGATATTCTTATCCTTTTCAAAAAATCTCTCCGTTACAGCCATCTCATCCGTGTATGGTATTATAATCGACTGCACATAGAAGTCCCCCGACAGCTCCGGCACCTCATAATCGAAAATAAGAAAAATACCGTTCTGAGTCAGATAATATTTTTGTGTCACCTTAATCCCGTCAAACTGCCCCGTAAGCCTGAGCGGCGCATCAAAATAATAA
>CAYRZK010000086.1:0-5230 GCA_964428785.1 uncultured Oscillospiraceae bacterium
CTTCCATGACTGCTCTTAGCGGTACCTGCACACGGCTCTGTGTATCTATGAACGGATATCCGCTGCTGCTCGTAAAATGCACCGCACTTCTGTCGATATGCACGCTCACACCGCTCGCATATGACGAAGCATCGTTCATATCGTATATCGGCGATAGACCATTTATAAATCTTTCGTACCCTGCAAGCGCATAAAATGCCTGCTCCGTTGCCATAAGGTTGCTGCCGCCGCCCTTAACATGCTCAAAGCTCCCGTCGCTCTGTGCAAATGCCGTAAGAGCATCAAGCACGCTCTTGCCGCTCTTAACAAAGCGCTTATCTGTATTCGGATTTATTCCGAGTGTACAGAGTGCTACTACTGCCTGCGCACATGTTTCCGAGCTTGCCTCGCCGTAGTTTGAAAAGCCTCCGCTGCTTTGCTGTGCTTCGGACAATGCCGATATCGCTCTGCTGACAGCGCTTGAAACATTTGCCCGACCTCTGTACGGCGCAAGCGCCTGAAGCGCCATAGCCGTCACATCTATATCCATCGTATCTCCTGAAAGCGCAAACCCTCCGCCGCTCACTTCGCTTTTGAGTATTTCCGCAATCAGAAGCTCTCTTGTCGTCTGCCGCACGCCAGTTGCAGCCTTTGGAATATCATAATCCTTACTATCGAGTGCGATAAGTGCAAATATTGCTCCGTTTACGCCCTGCATCGTTACTTTATCAAAATCGGCAAGCTTCGCAAGTAGATTGTACCCTGCCACATTGCTCGGATCCTTGCCGACAGCGCTCAGTGCGAGGATCACACGGGAATACTCCGTATATTTCCTTGTACTCAGCTCCCCCTTGACTTTTTTAATCTCACTGCAAGCATTTTTATAATAATTATCTAGCGCTTTTTCCGTTTTGCTGTCCGCTTTAAATGCCTTGCTCCGTGCAAGCCCTATCACAATCCATTCGCCGCCGATGCTTGTGACTGTCGGGCTCTGTACATTTTTCAGTATATAGGCTTTTGTTTTTGCAAGCTGCTGTGAAGCACTCGTGCCCGCATAAGCATAAATCCCGTCTCCGTCTGTCACCTGCAAACAAGGCGCAAACGAGAGCACTCCAAGCAGCATAACAACCACGAGCATAACGGATATCAGGCGGCTGCATTTATTCCTCATCTTCCCACAGCCCTTTCTTTTCATCTGTACTTTTCTTTACCATTTCAACAATCTCTGCACACTTTGAGACAATATATTCATATCCACCCGGTATATGCGGAAGTGTGCAGCCACTGCAATCCTTGATACCATTATCCGTATACGAGAATATGCCTCCGCACCTGTCTCCGAGCGCATAAAGCGGACAGAAGCAGAACAGGCAATTTATCATGTCGCCGTCTATACCCTCATGACAAGGATAAAATTCACAGCTTTTATTTGTAAAAAACTTATACCCGTTCATTCCGTCCGCTCCTATTCCTATCAATTCATCCTTTTTTTAGATTATAATTTACAACTCACTTGGCTGTCTGCCGAACATTCCGTATTTTATGCACATCTTGTATACACTCCTTGATTGACATGCTTTTATCACTTCTGCTCTGTGAGCAGTTCAAGAAGTATGCATACCATCTTCGCTGCCTCGGCTCTTGTAGCATCGTCATTCGGTGCAAAGCTGCCGTCGCTTCTGCCGTTTATTATACCTGCTTTCTGCATTTTTTCTACCGCTTCTCTTGCATATTCGGCGATTTTGTTTTCGTCCTTAAAGCTCTCGGCAGCTTCCGAGTCAATAAGCTTCTCGCCGAGGAAGTTCTCAACATATCTGAGCAGCATTACAGCCATATCCTGGCGTGTGATTTCTTCATCGGCATCAAAGCTGATGCCTCCGTCGCTGTTTACTCTGCCCTTGATAATACCGTTTTCATATGCCCAAACAGCAGCTTCCTTATACCATGCCTTGTCGCTCACATCTGCAAATGCCGAAGCCTTATCGCTGTAGCTTTCAAGCTCGATGCCTGCCGCCTTGGCGATGATCTGCACGAACTGTCCTCTCGTCACCTTACCGTTCGGAGCGAAAATATTTCCGCCCATTCCGTTGAGTATTCCCTTTGACACGAGTGTTTTTATATAGCTTTCACCCCAATGTCCGCCGATATCGTCAAATTCGACTGCGCCTTCGCTCACTGCCGAGTCCGTCACAGTCTCTTCTGCCGGCACTACAGCGCCGGGAACTTTTGTATAATCCTTGGTATAAAACCATTCTATCGTCTCTCCGCCCTGAAGTTTATATTTTGCAGCGCTCACATTTATAAGCACACCGTCAACACGCACCATCCAGCCGGAATTACCGCCCATATCAAATTCGCTTAGTCCGTCTATGCTCGATACATATGTTCCGTTTTCAATCGTTGCCGAAAGCCCAGCCTGTGCAAGCACCTGCTTGAGTACATCCATTACCGTTGTACTGTTCTTGCTTATTACAGTCTCGCCGCTCGCAAGCACCTTACCCTTAGCATTTTTTACCGTAGTGCTTACCTTATATATCGGCGTCTGGCTGCTCTCCGATACAACATTTACGATAAATTTAGCCTGCTTGCTTACACTTATGTCGTAAGCAGTTTCGCTGTATGTTACCGTAATGGTTTTTGCGCCTGCGCTGCTGCTGTAAAATTTCGACAATGTACACTCTGCCGTAACATCCGCCGTCGAGCCGTCGCTGTACTTGGCAGTCGCTTTCATGCCGCTGATATCCAATGTGCCGCCCACGGCATATTCCGTCTTGGTCGGCGGTGATACGAACAGGTCGGTAAGAATCTTGCCTACAGGCCATTCCGTCCTGCCCAATGTCCTATCCGAAAAATCATAGATATTCGGATTTGTATTTTCGTCGTTATCTATATAATAATTGTATGAAACAAGCGCTCTCATCGCATCGGCTGTAGCCATGAGATTAAACGAGCTGCCCGAATATTTGAAGCCCTTATCCGTTCCGAGACAATATTTGAGCAAGCCGTCAACCACATCCGGATATCCCGTATCTCCCTTGCGCACAAGTTTCGGATCGTTTCCGAGCATCGTATTCGCCATAATAATATAGGCATTATAGTTCGGGCTTGAAAAATCGCCCGATGTCGGAATATTATTTGCTATATATTTGTTTGCAAGCTCTATTGCATTTTTAATATCACTGTTTGCGATGCTTGCGCTGCTGTAATCAAGATATTCCGCAAATCCGAGCGCAACTGATGCCGTATCTCCCGGTGTACCGAAACTTCCGCCCCATTTGCCTATGTCTTCTCCGCTTTTCTCCTGACTGTCCAATATATATTTTATCAGCCAATCTTCCGTAATATTAGCATCGCTATCCGGCTTAAAGCTCTCATGTGCACTGTATGCAAGCATCACATATGCGGCATTATATATAGTAACATTCGATGTCTCTGCCGATTGTATTTTCTCGATTATATCGATCTCTTTTCCGTCTACAGTGACTGTTCTCGGATCAATACCCATAGCACTCAATACAAGCACATCCTTGCAGAGCGAGCCGAGAATATTGCTTGTCATGTCGGCACTCGCATCAGCCTGCACCATGCGAAGCACGGAATCTTTCTGAGCCGCCGTAAGCGTGCCGCCGTTTACAAGGTATGCGGTAACAAAGTCTCTATTTTTGAGCAGGTCTTCCGATAAGCCCGTTACCGTTTCATTGTTTGTAAGCACCGCTGTAATGGCAGCCGCAGATGCTGCTTTTTCTTCATCGGTATTTATTTTTACAGGCTTTTCATTTTCGGTATCCTGATATACATTGAGCGTAAAATACTTATTTACTGTCTTGCTTCCTGCCTTGACCTTTGCCGTCAGTATCACTGTCGAATCTTCATAAGCATCCGGTGTAACAGTTCCTGCCTTTGTCCCCGATACATTTATTATAGTGGCATTGCTGCTTGTCCATGTGATCGATGCGCCCGTTATTGTTTTGATAAGATTGAGCTTCTTGCTTACATTATATATGCTGTCGTTTTCTCCTCTTATATCATCCCAGCCGAGCTGCTCCGCCGCATTGAGCGCCTTTGCTTCGTCTGTCAGTCCATCCGATACCACAAGCTTGAGATTTGGCTGGAGATAATAAGCGCCGCTCTGTTCATCCGGAATATACAGGCGATATTCTCCCGCCGTATCAAATTTCAGTGAAACGCTGCCGCTGCTGTTCGTTGCTCCGACCGTGATTTTGCCGGCAGCTGTATCGTTCACATCAACCGCATAAATCGTTGCATTTGCTGTAGCGCTTGTATTTGCATTGATGCCGCCGATCGTACTCGCACCGTACCATGCCGCAGAATATCCCTTAAGAATCAGCTCTGTTTCATCGCCTGTTTTCACATGAAGTGTATCTGCCGGGCTTCCGTCATATTCAAACCATGTATATTTATCCGACCAGCCGGTGGTGTCTTGAAGAATGAAAAATTCTACATTATCGCCGTCATGCACTGCCGCTTGATTTACCGCATATCCCGTATACGAGCCATAAGATTCGTTATATATACCGTTGCTCGGCTGAACACCGTTCACCGTAAACGAAAACGCATTGCCAAGTCCGAATGCGTTTGTAACCCATCCATAATCTACTTGCAGATAATCGTCTTTATCCTCCGCATCTGCGCTGTAGGCTTCTTCAAATGCCAGCTGATGTGCCTTTACGAGCACATCCAGTGCGGATACGGCTGTTTCTTTCGGAACGCTGTCCGTATATCCGTAGCTCTCGGCAAGCCCCGAATCGACGCTCACGCTTAACACATCATGTAAAAATCCTCCATATGCCTGTGACACTATGCTTACATCTGCCGTTACCGAGCCTCCTCCGCTGCGGCTTCCCGTCTCGCCGGCATACACCTCGCTGCCAAGCACATCATTACCGCCAAGGCTTCCTTGAAGCGGCAGAATTCCCGCAAGCGGTACACCCATTACCATTATCAGCGCCAGCATAAGCGCCGTAATTCGTTTTAATCCTTTTGCATTTCTCATTGTCTTTTCTTCCTCCTCATTTACTGAACATTCACTGAACGCAATGCGGCAGTCAAGAAAAAACGGCATCAGCATACATGCCTCGGTGCACAAAAACAAACATATAAGCATCGATATGAATTCACAATAATCATCTGCCCTCAAGCTGTTAAAGCCATGGAATTTTCGATATTTCGGAACAATATTCAAGCTTTGTAAAACATGTGCACCGCATAATTTCTATACTAAATTATGCGG
>CAYRZK010000087.1:0-5199 GCA_964428785.1 uncultured Oscillospiraceae bacterium
TATCTATACCGTCATAATATATCTTGCCATCCATAATATCATAAAACCTATTTATAAGATTAGTGCTCGTCGTTTTACCGGCTCCCGTCGCACCGACAAACGCAATCTTTTGTCCCGGTTCGGCATCAAGCGATATATCATACAAAACCTGTTTTCCGGAAACATACTCAAAATCGACATGCTCAAGCACTACTCTTCCCTCAAGCTTCGTATATGCGGTAGCACCCTCACCGTCGTGATGCTTCCATGCCCATATCCCCGTACGGCTTTCTGTTTCATGAATTACCTCATCCGTTTCAGTTATGTTTACAAGCGTTATATCCCCCGCATCCGTTTCCGGCATTTCATCCATAAATGCAAATATGCGAGAAGCGCCTGCAAGAGCTGTTACTATTGAATTGATTGGAAATTTGAGAAACAGGATTTGTAAAATTCCTCGACAGCGTTAGGAATGAAGCAATCGCACCAAGTGTAAGCGTTCCGGCTCCCGAAAGCCCGATATTTCTTATCCCGTAAATCGCCATATATGCGCCAAGTATTGCAATTATAACATATTGTACATAACCAAGCGTATTCATCATAGGCATCATCGAATTGGCATATCCGTTTGCACTTGCAGTGCTCCTTGCCCATGCTACATTCTTCTCACGCAATCCTTTTTTGGCTTTTTCTTCATGACAGAATGCCTTGACAACTTTTTGCCCGTTTATCATCTCTTCCACATAACTGTTAACATCCGCAAGCGTTTTTTGCTGCATCATGAAAAACACGCCTATCCTGCCTGTAATCGCTTTTACGAGCTGCAAAATCAAAAACATAACTAACGGCAACAAGTGTAAGCCATACGCTTATATAAATCATGCAGACGAATACCGCAGCAATCGTAAAAATCGAAAAAATCAGCTGTGCCATAGACTGTGCAATCATCTGTCTCAGGGCATCCGTATCGTTTGTATAAAGGCTCATGATATCGCCATGCGTGCGTGTATCAAATGTGCGAATCGGCAGTCTCTGCATTTTTGCAAACATTTCGTCACGGATTTGTTTCAGTGTGCCCTGGGCTATAGTCACCATTATACGGCTATAAAACAGAGATGACAGTATACCTATAATATAAATCACTCCGATTACAGCCAGTGCCTTTACAAGCCCCGAAAAAACAGGTGTCGCTGCTCCGAGAAGCGGCATTATATAATCGTCAATCAGCAGCTGCAAAAAAAAACGAGGATGCGGCAGATGCGACTGCACTTAGCAATATATATATTACTACAAAAACAAGCTGCGCTTTATATCCTTTCATATACGAAAGCAACCTGCCGAGCGTTTTTAAATCGAATTGTGCTTTAGGCGGCATTCCCTCCGGCATATTGCCGATGGGCTGTACTCTTTCTTTTTTACTCATTATCCCTACCTCCTTTCATTTGTGACTCATATACCTCACGATATATACTGCATTCTTTCAAAAGCTCATCATGTTTTCCCACAGCAGCTATTTTACCGTCATCCAAAACAATAATCTGATCCGCATGTTCTATCGAGCTTATTCTCTGCGCAATAATAATCTTGGTAGTATCCGGTATATATTCCGCAAATGATTTTTGTATAGCCTCATCGGTCTTAGTGTCAACCGCACTTGTTGAATCGTCCAATATCAAAACCTTTGGCTTTTTAAGAAGAGCTCGTGCGATACAAAGCCGCTGCTTCTGACCGCCGGATACATTGCTGCCTCCCAAGGTCACTTTTCCTCCCGTCACATCATAAAGACGGGGTATAAGCTGTACAAGACTTGATTTTGACGAGCCCGTGCCGCCTATAATACCTACCGTTTCACCGGACGCAATAGAAATATTGATATTTTTAAGCACCTTTTTATCTGCCTTTGACGCATAAACAAAATCAACATTTTCAAAGCAGACCGCACCGTTTTTGACTTCAGATATCGGTGTTTTCGGATTTGTGATATCTGTTTTTTCATCAAGTATTTCAGCTATTCGCTTTGCAGATGCCAAAGAAATGGTTATCATGGCAAACACCATCGAAAGCATCATAAGGCTCGTAAGTATCTGCATCGAATATGTAAAAAGTGCTGTCAAGTCTCCTGTTGTCATGCCAAGACCGGCATTATTTCCGCTTACAACGATTGCTTTCGCCCCAATCCATGAAATTAGTATCATACATGTATACATAAAGAACTGCGTGATAGGCGAGTTAAATGCAAGTATTCTTTCACCCTTTGAGAAATCTTCGTATATGCTGCTTGAAATTGTTTTGAACTTACTTATTTCAACCTCTTCGCGATTAAATGATTTTACAACACGAATACCCCGCACATTTTCTTGAACAACATTGTTCAAATTATCATATGTATGAAAAACCCGCTTAAAAATCGGATTTACATTCTTGATAATAAAAAGAAGCAGCACAGCCATAATAGGAATTACAGCAAGAAAAATCCATGCGATCGTGCTGTTTATGCGAAATGACACAATCATAGAAAACAGAAGCATCACCGGGCCTCTCACCGCCATACGGATAAGCATCTGATATGCATTTTGGATATTTGTTACCTCTGTCGTAAGACGAGTAACGATTGATGCCGCAGAAAATTTGTCAATATTTGAAAAAGCGAATGTTTGCACATTATCATACATATCCTGCCTTAAATTCGCAGCAAACCCGACAGAAGCTTTGGATGCAGCATGTGCAGATAAGACTCCCGTTACAAGCTGCATTGCCGCAAAAATAAGCAGTGCAATGCCAAACTTCCATACCTCACGCATATTACCAAGGTCGATCCCTTTATCTATCAGGCTCGCCATGCAAAGCGGTATCAAAATTTCAAACACTACTTCAAGTATTGACAGCAAAATCGTAATAACAGAACCTCTTTTGTATTCTCTTAAACTCTTTGCCAATGTTTTTATCATAAATTTTTCCTTTCCATTTCATGTAGCACGCTACACTTTATGCCTGAACGAAGAGGGCTTGCACCCTCTGTCTATCAGCATATTTAAAAAGCATACGGTATTTTAAACATATTTCGCATACCGGCTTATTAAAGATTATTGTAAACTACAAGCAGCATTTCCTTTAAATGCTCTGCCTCTTCTTCGGAAAATGAAGCCAGCAGAATTTTTTCATTTTCACGCATATGCCGTTCCATATCAATCCCTATTTCTTTTGCCTGCTTTGTCAACTGAACGATTTTGTTGCGCCTGTCCGCATCGTCTATCCAGCTTATCAAATATCCATTTTGTTCCATTCTCGAAACAATGCCGACAACCGTCGGATGCGATACCTCCAAAAATCGCTCTATATCTTTTTGTGTTGCCCTGCCGCCCTGCTCCTCCAAAAATGCAAATACACGGCTTTGAGTAAAGGTAAGATTGTATTTTTTTAAATCCATATCCGCTTTTACCTTTAGCTTGTCATTTATAGTTTTGATAAGATATCCTACATCCTTTTTCGGCATTATTAAAGCTTCTCCTTTCACATATGTAGCACGCTACATATTTTATCATCGCATACGCAGCATGTCAATATAATTCGCCGCATTTATATTGCTCTTCTTATTTTGCTGCTTATAAACACTGTAGCTATAGACTTTTTGTATTCAGTTACATTATACTATAAATGATATATAATGCTTGAAAACAATCGCATACATCCTACACACAGTTGAGCTTGAAATTTGAACTTGTAAATTGTTTTGGGAGAAAGAGATATGGAACACAGGGACAGAGCTACAGGCTGGCAGCATGCCAAATTATCCGGTCATAAAAATGAAGACTTGGTAAAAATGCGCTTGGATACCGACGATGCATTTGCTGCCGCTTTATTAAGAAAAATAGACAGACCTTTTTCAAATATTGTATGCACCACTATCGGCGGTTTACACGAAACTAATGTTCCCGGTGTTAACGGACGGAAAACAAAATCAAAAACCGATTTAAAAATATTCCTCGATACAAATGAAGAAATCAATATTTCTATTAAGAAAAGTCTCATCGGGCAAGTGTATTTTGTAAGAGCAGGCTTGTTTATTGATACTTTTGAAAAGCAATTTAGTACACAAATTCCGGATGATGTGCGCAGGGCGATCAGCCTGTTTTGGGCATCTGCCGATGATGCCGTAGGCATTATTAAGAAATACGGCGATCAAACCGACGCTAAAAATTATGACCTGCAATTGCGTCATAAGAGCCTAAACGCAACCACCTTAAAATCATATAACGAGCATCTCTATCGTGTACTATTGCAATGGTTTGCCGATAACGCTTATGAGCTTGCAAAGCTGTCCTTCTCCATGGGCGCTGTGCGTGACAGTAATGAATGGTCTGATTTTGTATGGTATATAAATCTTCTCGGTGAAAACAATACCGACGATATATTCTGTATAGAAGATGTCTGCGCCGCTGCTCAAAGCAATTCAAAGGCTGAAACCTATTATGGCACTTCATGCGGAGGAACTACCATTCAATTGCCATTCGGTTTTGTACAATGGCATCAAAAACAAATACAGTTTCATCACAATTATACTAAGCTGTATGCAATGCTTAAAACAGATTAAGCCACCTATGCTATCAACTCAAGCGCCGAATTTGAGACCGTTTCAAGTTTTATATCCATATCAAAAGTCCGATATAAAATGTGCAAACAGCTAACAGCTCGCAAATCGTACCGAATTCAACTCAACAATCAGTACGATTTTTTCTTTTGTAGCTGCGAAAAAACATTGCATTGGCGGCGTTGTAGTAGAATAATAGAGGTATCAAGATTTTCAGAAACAGACTTTCTTGTTATTCCGGAAAGGTCACAAGCAATATTTCCTATATAATAAAAATAAGCGAAAGGAGTTATAATTATGGGACTTATTAAAGCCGGCAGCGGAGCACTCGGAGGCACTCTTGCTGACCAATGGAAGGAATTCTTCTACTGTGAAGCATTACCTAAGGATGTTCTTATGAGAAAAGGAGAAAAGCGCGTAAGCGGCAGATCTTCAAACACAAAAGGTAATGATAACATTATTTCAAACGGTTCCGGTATTGCCGTTGCGGACGGTCAGTGTATGATTATCGTTGAGCAGGGTAAAGTCGTGGAGGTATGTGCCGAACCCGGTGAATTCACTTATGATACCTCAACAGAACCGTCCATTTTTGTCGGAGGTCTTGGAAACGGTATTAAGCAGACATTCAAGAC
>CAYRZK010000088.1:0-5159 GCA_964428785.1 uncultured Oscillospiraceae bacterium
AAGCAGCGTGCCGAGACCGAATGTTAAAAGCGTAAGCACGAGTCCGAAATAGGCGGAGCTCTGAATGAATTCCGGCATTACTCATCACCTCCTTCGGGTATGATGCAGCTTGTCGATATGCAAGTTTCTGATGAAGCATTACCGGATGCGGTATGTGATATATGTAGGGCATTGCTTTGCGTATGCAAGTATTCTTTTCTTCTTTTAATGCGGATTACAAGCTGTGCGCTCCATCCGCCGACGCCCATTACGATAAAAGTAGTGATCGCAGCAGTAAATATAAAAGCGAACCATATGGGTGCCAATACTGCCCAAGCATCCATAAGTGCGATCGAAGGCGGCACGAACATGATAGGCATGATATCAACGAGAAATTTACCGGTTTCCTTGATGCTTGCAAGCTTGAATATGCCGGTGCAAAGACATACGAATAGTATTACGATACCGTAAATGCTCGCCGGGATGGGAAGCGGCACTATAAAATTAAGAAATTCACCGATAAACGATACGGTGAGAATGATGCATAGTTGCTTTAAATATTTCAAAATAAGAACCTTTCTGCTTTTTTCTCTTTACCTGCAATAATTCGTGATAATCGAAAGCTTGCTTTATGGCTGCCATGCGCAGCACATCGATATGCTATAATTGTACCATGCTTTGAGGATATTGCAAAACGGTAAATTGCAAGTCGCATGTATACTTCGGAAACACTTCTTCAATATCCGAAACTTCCGATAAAATAAAGCGAAATAAATTGTAAAGTGCTTGCACAAAAGTGTTTTAGAGGCTATAATGAATGTACGAGTAATTAGACAAAATCGATGTATGTCGATAGTTTTAAGGAGGAATTTACAAAATGTTAAAGAAAGCTGACAGATTAAACGATCTTACATTCTCAAGAATCAGAATGACTTCAAAGCTTATGGACGAACTCGAAGCATCAGGTGCTGATATCGTTAGATTTACTTACGGACAGCCTGACTTCCCTACTCCTCAGTACATCGTAGACGCTTGTAAGAAGGCTCTTGATGACGGTTTCACTACATATCCTGACTACTGTGGACCTCTCAACTTCAGACAGGCAGTATGCGATAAGTACGAAAGAGAAAACGGACTTAAGTTCACTCCGGATCAGGTTATCTCAACTTGTGGTGCTGCACAGGCTGCATACCTCGTACTCACTACATTCCTTAACCCTGGCGACGAAGTAATCATTCCTAACCCAATGTACAACATTTACAAGGTTATCGGAAAGATCTGCGGAGCTACAGTAAAGGAATATTCACTTAAGGAAGAAAACAACTTCCAGATCGATGTTGAAGAACTCGCAGGTCTCATCACAGACAAGACTAAGATGATCGTTATCTGCTCACCTTCAAACCCTGTAGGCGGCGTTCTTACTGCTGAAAACCTCGAAGCAGTTGGCGAACTCGTTAAGGATAAGGATATCTTCATCTGCTCAGACGAAATCTATGAAAGACTTACTTATGATGGAGTTAAGCCAGTATCACCGGCAGCATTCGATACAATGAGAGACAAGACTATCATCATCAACGGTTTCTCAAAGGCATTCGCTATGACTGGATGGAGATTCGGATATGTAATCACTCCTGCTGAATTCTGGGAACCACTCTATCTCCACGCTGGTCACCAGGTATCAGGTATTCCTGCATTCATTCTCGAAGCTGGCGCTGTTGCTCTTAACGAAGCAGATAAGTATGGCACAGTAGAAATGATGAGACAGGAATTCGACAGAAGAAGAATTTACCTCTATGAAGAAATCAACAAGCTTGAAAACTTCTCATGCGTAAAGCCGACAGGTGCATTCTACATCTTCATGAACATCCAGAAGACTGGCATGACTTCAGACGAATTCTGCGATTGGATTGTTAAGAACTACAGCATCGCTATGATCACTGGCGCTTGCTTCGGTTCAGAAGGTGAAGGCTTCGTAAGACTTTCATATGCTTCATCAATGGAAGACTGCAAGAAGGCTATGGAAAGAATGAAGGAAGCTGACAAGGCTATCACTGCAATGAAGGCTGCAAAATAGTTTTAAAAAATCAAATAAAACCTTGCAATTAAACGATTAAAAGTTTATAATACAAGAGACAACAAAATCAGCGGGGAAAACCCGCTGATTTTAAATTGCGGAAAAATATCAGACGACTCGGGGAAAAAGTGATGGTAAAAAATGCAAATCACTTGACATTGCCGTGCTTTTGATATACACTATCTTAGTGACTTTATGCAATAACAGAGGAGGTAGAAGTTATGGCAAGTGGTTCAAGAGTGAAGGTTACTTTAGCTTGCACAGAATGTAAGCAGAGAAACTACAACACAATGAAGAACAAAAAGAACGATCCTGACCGTATTGAAATCAAGAAGTATTGCAAGTTCTGCAAGGAGCATACTCTTCATAAGGAAACAAAATAATTAATAGGGTAAGGAGAAAAGAAGATGGCTGATAACAAGAAAAAGGCACAGGCTCCGGCTAAGGAACAGCGTGGTGTTCGTGCGTATTTCAGAGGCATCAAGACTGAACTGAAGAAGGTAGTATGGCCTACAAAGAAAGAACTCGGTTCTTTCACCGGAGTGGTTATAGTTACATGTCTTCTCTTCGCACTTATTTTCTGGGGAATTGATTCCGCTGTATTGGCTATGCTGAGAGGAATTTTAAACATCAGCATCTAATCTGAATTAAAATTTTTTGGATAAAGAAGGTACAATATGTCAGAGACAGTAAAGAATCCCGGAAATCTCGATTTCGGAGGTAGAGAAAATCGCGACGGCGAAGCAAGATGGTATGTAGTTCATACTTACTCAGGCCACGAAAACAAAGTAAAAGTTAATATTGAGAAAATTGTCGAGAACAGAGGGATGCAGGACCTCATTCTTGACATTGTTGTGCCTACGGAAGACAGGATTGAGATTAAGAGCGGACAACGCAAGATTAAGACTAAAAAGATGTTTCCCGGCTATGTTATAATCAAGATGATTGTAACTAACGAATCCTGGTATCTCGTAAGAAATACTCAGGGTGTTACGGGATTCGTAGGACATGGTTCAGAACCTATTGCGCTTACTAATGAAGAAGTGGCGAGAATGGGTATTGAAAAAATTTGGATTGACCTGGATGTGGAAGCCGGTGACACTGTGAAGGTTATAAGCGGACCTTTTGAAAGCTTTATGGGCACAGTCGAAGAGGTGAACACGGAAAAACAGACACTTAAAGTTATCGTTTCCATGTTTGGTAGAGATACACTTGTCGAGTTGGAATTTGGACAGGTTGATAAAATTTAAAGAAAGGAGAAACTAAGATGGCAAAGAAAGTAGAAGGCTATATTAAGCTCCAGATTGCTGCCGGAAATGCAACACCTGCACCTCCAGTAGGTCCTGCACTCGGTCAGAAGGGTGTTAACATCATGGACTTCTGTAAGCAGTTCAATGCAAAGACAGCAGATCAGGCAGGAATGATTATCCCTGTAGTTATCACAGTATACGCAGACAGATCATTCTCATTCATTTGCAAGACACCTCCTGCAGCAGTTCTTCTTAAGAAGGCAGCAGGTCTTGAACATGCATCAGGTGAGCCTAATAAGAACAAAGTGGCTACTATTTCAAGAGCACAGGCAGAAGAAATCGCTAAGATTAAGATGCCGGATCTCAACGCAGCAAGCATCGAAGCAGCAACCGAAATGATTAAGGGAACTGCAAGAAGCATGGGTATCGTTGTAGAAGACTAATTTATGGGAGGCTGCTCGGAACACTCTTACACCGAGCAAAAAAAGGCCGTTATTACCAAGAAAGGATGAATTAAAATGCCAAAAAGAGGTAAGAAGTACAGAGAAGCGGCAGCACTTTATGATAAGCAGAATCTCTACGATGTAGATGAAGCTATCGCTATCGCTTTAAAATCAGCAACAGCAAAGTTTGATGAAACTATGGAAGTTCATATCAAGCTTGGTGTTGACGGAAGACACGCTGACCAGCAGGTTAGAGGTGCTATCGTTCTTCCGAACGGAACAGGAAAGAGCGTAAAGGTTCTCGTATTTGCTAAGGGACCTAAGGCTCAGGAAGCAGAAGAGGCAGGCGCTGATTATGTAGGAGCTGAAGAAATGGCTCAGAAGATTCAGCAGGAAAACTGGTTCGATTTCGATGTAGTAGTTGCAACTCCTGATATGATGGGTGTTGTAGGTAGACTCGGTAAGATCCTCGGACCTAAGGGACTCATGCCAAATCCGAAGTCAGGCACTGTAACAATGGACATTGCCAAGGCTCTTGAAGAAATCAAAGCCGGTAAAGTTGAGTACAGACTTGACAAGACAAATATTATTCACACTCCTATCGGAAAGAAGTCATTCGGAGAAGAAAAGCTCCAGCAGAATTTCAATGCGCTTCTCGAAGCAATTGTTAAGGCTAAGCCGGCTGCTGCAAAGGGACAGTATCTCAGAAGTGTTACACTCACATCGACTATGGGCCCTGGAGTAAAGATCAATCCGGCTAAGATCCAGTACTAAGGATTGTGACAATCAGATTGAAAAAACAACCTAAGACAGCGGGTGCGAAAGCTTAATTTCCCGCCGAGGTACAATATAAATATTGGCCTCGCATAGCGAGGCTATTTTTGTGGAGTACCATATTATTTGTACGGCAATAGATAATTTGCCGGCAGAAAGGAGACAAATATGTCAGTAGAAGCACAGGCTCAGAAACAGATAATTATAGACGAAATAAAAGAAAAGCTTGCGAAAGCTCAGTCAGCAGTAGTCATCGACTATATCGGAACAACTGTAGCAGAAGCGGATGCTATGAGAAAGAAGCTTCGTGAAGCTAATGTAGATTACACTGTTTACAAGAATACACTTGTAAAGAGAGCGATCGAAGGTACTGAATTTGCAGAGCTTGCTCAGGTTCTTGACGGACCTTCGGCATTCGCTATCAGCTATGATGATGCAACAGCTCCTGCAAGAGTATTAAACGAAGTAATCAAGGATTACAAGAAGATGTCATTTAAGGCAGGTGTTGTAGAAGGAACTTACTACGACGCAGCAGGCATCGAAAAGATCGCATCAATTCCGGGAAGAGATGTTCTCATCGCAAAGTTCATGGGAAGCATTCAGTCACCGGTTTCAAAGCTCGTTCGTACATTCCAGGCT
>CAYRZK010000089.1:0-5117 GCA_964428785.1 uncultured Oscillospiraceae bacterium
ATCATATTTTATGATATTATATGATTTATCACATATTATCATAAAATTCCGCTTTCCGATTTTTTCAGACAATAAAAAAATCGGTTTATTAACCGACTTTTCATAAAATGCCCGCTATCGGTATAATGCTGTGCTCCCTGTCTACTTGACAGGGGCACATAAACCGACAGTGGGCATTCTCTGTTTTTTATATATTCAAATATACATGTATACTGCTGTGCTGTATCGGGAACACAGTCGCCCTTCTACTGCTCCGCAAGCGCACGATATATGAATGTTACGATTTGTGAGCGAGTACAGTAGTCATCAGGGCTGAAGGTTGTTTCGCTCGTACCCTGTGTGATACCGTTTTCCACTGCCCAAAGCACCGCATCAATATAATACGCATCGACATCGTTAAACGGCACCGCCGCCTCTGCCTCAGGCATGTTCAAAGCACGCCATAAGAGTGTGACAATCTGTGCACGAGTACAGCTGGCATCAGGGCTGAAGGTCGTTTCACTTGTACCCCTGGTGATGCCGTTTTCCACTGCCCAAAGGTCAGCCTCGTAGTAGTAACTGTCATCTGCAACATCCTCAAACGGCATATCCTTCGTCACTGCATCAGGGTTTCCTGCTGCACGATGCAGGAATGTTACCGCCTGCGCACGAGTGCAGACACCATCAGGCGTAAATGTACGGTGTCCTGTTCCCGTTGTAATATTCTTATCAAGCTTAAAATATTTAACAAGCGTCACATCCGTAAGCAGCCTTACAGTGCCGCCCTCATAAACATATGCCACAGCATCATCAAAGCTGCTTCTTATCCAGCTGCCGTCTGCTTCCGACTGATATTCAGCCTCCGGCTCGCTGATGATAGAGAAATCAATCGTAGTGCTGCCCTGGATATAATAATTGCCGCTGTCTATACTGTCTTTGACAGTAATCGTAGCCTTACCTGCATTGATATTATTGCTATATTCCAAGCTGTATTCGCTGCTCGGTATTTCCTTGCCGCTCGGATCCTTGACTATTATAGCAGGCTTTTTCTCACTGCCGTCATAAGTTAAAACCGTACTATCATCAGGATCAAGCTCGGCAGTCCAGCCATCGACACCGATAGTGCCCTGCACAGGAGCGATAGTCCATTCCTTAGTCGCTGCACTGCCGTCATATATACCTTTACCGATAATCTTGAATATATATGTCCCTGAATCACATTTCTCAGTAACAGTATCGTCAATATAATAATCGGTATCTAATTCCAGCTCGCTGCCGCTCAGAACAACGGACTTGATTGTCGGCAACTGCCCCTCACCAGTATATACGAGTTCTTTTTCAAATGTTATAACCGCATGTGAAATATCATTATCTATAACAGTAAATGTTGTCTGCCCGTTTACGATATAGTTGCCGCCCTCTGCATTAACGACCTCTATCACAGCTGTATTGCCAATAGCCGTGTTGTTACTGTAATTTACCGTATATTCCGTGCTTGGGATTACTTTACCATTATTTTCATAAACGGTAATCTCCGGAGTAGCTGCACCGTTTTGCAGATGTCTGCCTCTTGCCGCAACATCGATCCTCGCATTTTCGACCCTCTGCTGCTCGATTACCCAGGTAATCCACACATCTCCCGTATATTTTTTCCCGCTAGGATTTGCTGCTATATGAAATCTATGCTTACCCGCATCCGTTGCTCCTGAGCCCGACTTGACTTCATAATCATATATATTGCCGCTCGTACGCCTTATAAGGACATAATCTCCATCCTTTACCGTAATATTATTCTCAATATTATCGCCCGTATATACATATGAATACCTGCCGGCAGCATCCTTGGTCGCATCCACCGTCACCATATCCGCTGTTATAGCCTTTTGCTCAATAACCTCGAAATATGAATGATTTCTATACTGATCGGTATACCCTCCCAAAAGCTCTCCACTCGGATTGTTATATTTGCTTTTACCATACCATAAACAGCAATCTGTATCAAACAGCTATGTGACTGATCTGCCGCTCCCCACCTTCAAACACCAGTACGAGCCGCCGCTCAGCTTTACATTGGCACTGCCTGCCGACAGAGTTTCTGCACGCCCGCCGCCTGCGCTGTCTGTGATATAGATTGTGGCATCACTTGTAAGATAAAAAGAGATATCTTCTATCTGATGACCGTTAAGGTCTATCGTCATATTCTTTGCTCCGTCCGGAAGATCCGAGTCAAAAAGCCTTATCTCAAATTCACTTCCGGCAGAGCCCCATATCTTGATTATAGGATCATCACAGCTCTGCGCTGCCGCCACAACCTCGCTCAAATCAGCATTTCTTGGATCTGCGTATTTCCGTCAAACACGCATACCACATATTCTTCGTCTATTGTTTGCAGCTGCCCGTTAAACCACGCATATAGCTCCTCAAACACAGCTGCGCCGACTATCAAGGCCTGCTGCTCGTCAGTCAGAGCTTCGTATGCATCATATGCAGCCTGCACCGTATCATAATCCGCTGCTGTCACCGTATCTGCCGTAGGCAGAGCGTCTATACTAGCCTGCACCGCCCTAACCGCTTCGCCCAAGGTCTATTCGCCCGAATCCTGTACAATGCCGCCCACTGCTGCTTCCGCTGCTACAAGCTCCGCAGTGCATATGACAGAAGCATTATCCGCCTGCATATCGGCATCATCCTGCTCATCGTTATCGCTGCTCTGCACATCTTCGATATCCTGAGCTGTGCTCAAGCCATTCATCTCTTCTGTCTGTGCTTCCTCCGATATGCTGCTGCCTTGCATTTCTTCTGCTGATGCTTCCTCCGTCAATATCGCAGTCGGCACCATCGAAATGCAGAGCACGAAACACAAAAATAGACTCAACACTCGTTTCTTCATAGGTTTTTACCCCCCATAATTTTGCTTTTTATATCAAACATGCTTCGCATGTTAAATAAGTTGAACAGCAAACACCGATGCCTCTTGTAAAACCGTTAACCGCCTTTACGATGCGGCAATGGCAAGCGAAATTTTAATATCACCAAATCGTACTCTTTAAGCTAATTATGCATTTAATGCATAATTGGTGTATATTTTGGTGTTACTGCCGGCATTTATGCCAATAAAAAATGGAGGCGTCTGCTTTTGGCAGGACCCTCCATAGATTTCAGCTATGCCCGAACATATTTTTCTGTTATATAGTAAAAGTCATTGAAAATCTATATATTCGATACCTTGCTATATGTTTAACCATAACATATTGTTTTCGCAAATTCAAGGGATTTTGCGTTTATTTTATGTTTCTTTATTTTTTAATTCTTCAAATTCAGAGCTTGTATATTTCTTGCATGTTGCTGTATATTTTCTTTTGTTCGCATGGCACAAAAGAAAACCCGAATATGGTGCCGGCACATAATGACAGCCGGTGCAGAGCACAAAATCAAAGCTAAATTCGATGCGAATTTTTGACAGATAATTTTCAGTCGTTCACATGCTTGAAGTCTTCTTTGATATCTGCAAGGAAATCAGGCTCTGTCAACACATCTATCGCTGTCGCCGTAAGGATCTTTACATAATCAAGCCCGACCTGCATGGCTTCATCGGAACCGGCTCTTTCCTGTAAATAATGTGTGTGGAGTCCGAAATCCGAGCCGTCCGGCGAGTCTCCAAGCTTGCACATGAGCTGTATGCACGGGCAGACATATGAGACATTTCCAAGATCGGAAGCCCCCTGTGTATGCTGTCCGTTAAACCGTCTCACGCTGTAGCCGAGCTTCTCCGAATAGTCTGCTGCTCTCCGTGAAAGCGGCTGATTTGTAACTGTATCCATATATGCACCTTCCGGTATCGTCACTTTTGTTTTGCATCCAGTCGCAAGTGCCGCTCCCTCTGCTGCCGCTTTGATTCTGTTTACTATATCCACAGAGTCCTTTGTTCTGTATGCTCTCGCATAAAACTCTGCCTTTGTATAATCCGGGATTATGCCCGGCACTACGCCGCCGTCCGTTATAACTCCATGAATTCTTACATCTTCCTTTGTCTGCTGCCGCATAAGCCCTATCGCATTGAAAAGAAGTATCATGGCATCGAGTGCATTTATGCCGATCTCAGGCGCTGCTGCCGCATGGCTCGGCTTGCCGAAAAATTCTACGGTACAGCTGTCAAGCGCACTCGAACTCCATCCGTCTGTTGACATACATGATGGATGTACTTCAAGACAGGCATCAAGATCATCAAATCTGCCGTCCGCCAGCATCGGCAGCTTACCGCCATGCGACTCCTCGGCAGGCGTTCCGTAAATGCGTATTTCGCCGCCGTATTTATCGACGAATTCTTTCATCGCAAGCCCTGCGCCCACGCCGATCATGCAGATAATGTTGTGACCGCATCCGTGTCCGAGTCCCGGAAGCGCATCGTATTCCGATATCATGCCTATAATCGGACCCGGCTTACCACCTTTATAAGCTGCAATATATGCAGTAGGCATCCCCGACACCTTTTCTTCTATTTCAAATCCGTATTTTTTGATAAGCTCAAGCTGCCACGCATATGCCTTGAATTCCTCCATCCCCACCTCAGGATTGGCATGAATATCTTTTGAAAGCTTTATAAGCTCCGGTGCAAGCGCTTCCACTATTTTATCGATTCTTTCTCTTTCTTTCATAATACCCTCCATATTATATAACAGATATTTTCAGTGTTTTATATTTGAAAGTCACTGTAATAAGCACGAAATTCTGCTGCGCCGACTTGATTTTCAGCATCAGACCTTCTTGCTATCTCGGAAATATCGCAATCGATACTTCGCACATAATAAAATTATTCAAATTATCTGTTAATTTGCTTTATTAAATTATACCTGCTTTTCGGGATTATTCAAGCTGATATTTAAAGCATGAGCTATATATTGTAAATCAAACGGCTGCACCTTTCTTAAAACGATATCATATTTTTTCATGCCAAATAAAAAAGCATCTTACTATGAACCGACCTCCAAATAGTTAGAGTTTTGGTCTAACTTCTTTTGTGGAACCGTTTCATCACCTAAGATGCTTAATCTCTTTTATTTATTCTTGTACTATTCGCCGCTATTGCAGCTTTTACAGCTTTAAAATGCCTCCCGACCTACTTTATCACTGAACTAAAT
>CAYRZK010000090.1:0-5097 GCA_964428785.1 uncultured Oscillospiraceae bacterium
GTTGAAGCAGGTATCCCTGAAGACGATCCGAGAAACCCTGCTGTTATTGCCGACAATGTAGGTGACAATGTAGGCGATGTTGCAGGTATGGGTTCAGACCTTTTCGAATCATATGTTGGTTCAATCGTTTCAGCAGTTACACTTGCTGTTATTATCCCTACAATTACTCCGCAGCTCGGAGCAGAATTCGCTCTGCCGCCGCTCGAAGGTTCGGTATTCCCGCTTCTTCTTTCGGCTATAGGTATTCTCGCAGCTATCATCGGTATCCTCTTTGTAAGAGTTAAGGACGGCGGAAACCCAGCAGCAGCTCTTAACCTCGGTACTTATGTAAGCAGTGCTATCGTAATCGTTGCATCATTTGTACTCAGCAAGATGCTTCTTGATACATATAACTGTGCTATTGCTATTATTGCAGGTCTTGTAGTAGGTGTAGCTATTGGTAAGATTACTGAAATTTATACATCAGGCGACTATAAGTCGGTACAGAAGATTGCAGAACAGTCACAGACAGGTGCAGGTACTACAATCATTTCAGGTCTCGGCGTTGGTATGATGTCAACACTTTGGCCTATTATCTTAATCGCTGTAGGTATCCTCGTTGCAAATGCATTCGCAGGTCTCTACGGAATCGCTCTTTCGGCAGTAGGTATGCTTTCAACTACAGCTATGACTGTTGCTGTTGACGCTTACGGTCCTGTATCGGATAATGCCGGTGGTATTGCCGAAATGGCAGAGCTTCCGGAGGAAGTTAGAGAAATTACAGATACTCTTGATGCTGTAGGTAACACTACTGCTGCTGTAGGTAAGGGTTTCGCTATCGGTTCGGCTGCACTTACTGCACTTGCACTTTTCGCATCATATTCGCAGGTAGCTGAGCTCGAAACAATCAGCTTGCTCGATCCGCTCGTAATCGCAGGTCTCTTTATCGGAGCTATGCTCCCATTCCTCTTCTCGGCTCTTACTATGAATTCGGTAGGTAAGGCTGCTAATCAGATGATTGAGGAAGTAAGAAGGCAGTTCAGAGAAGATCCGGGTCTCATGGCAGGTACTTCAAAGCCTGACTATGCTAAGTGCGTAGATATCTCAACTCAGGCTTCACTTAAGGAAATGATCGCTCCGGGACTTATCGCAATCGTTGCTCCTCTCGCAGTTGGTCTTATCATGGGTACAGAAGCTCTCGGCGGAATGCTTGCAGGCGCTCTCGCAGCAGGTGTACTCCTTGCTATCATGATGGCTAATGCAGGCGGTGCATGGGATAATGCTAAGAAGTTTATCGAAGGCGGACATTATGGTGGTAAGGGTTCGGAAACTCACCGTGCAGCTGTTGTTGGTGATACGGTAGGCGACCCGTTCAAGGATACATCAGGTCCTTCAATCAACATCCTTATTAAGCTTATGACTATTGTTGCAGTAGTATTCGCACCTCTCTTCGTACAGATTGGCGGACTTCTTTAATCGATAGTCTGAATAATGATTTTTACGCTGTCTTCGGCAGCAGTAATAAGTGTATTAGAACCTCGGCTTTGCTCATAATGGGCATTGCCGAGGTTTTGCATTATGCCTCTGAAGCAGAAAACTTGGAGTTTATAAATATACGGAAAGCGCAAAGTGTATCCAAAATTATCTTGGAAGTCGTGACAAATAATGGTATGCTTGATTTATAAATAGTATACGGACGAACGGCTGATTTTAATATATTAAAATGCTGTGTGCAGCAGAAAATATATGAAGCATATGTCTGTATAATGTGTAAAAATAATAAAAGAGCGTCGAAAATGTTTATGCGGAGAAATAATTGCAAAGCATAGAGGGACGGCGAAAGTTAAAAGAAAGGGAAAATTTCGGTTGCATTTAGGCAACGGATGGTACGGAGCTATGACAGTATGTGAAAGATTGGAAGCGCTCAGAAGCATCATGGCGCAGAATAATGTATATGCTTATGTTATTCCTACAGATGATTTTCACGGATCGGAATCTGTGGGAGAATATTTTAAGTGCAGGAAATATATTTCCGGATTTACAGGCTCGGCAGGTACTGTTGTAGTGACTAAGGATAGTGCCGGGCTTTGGACTGACGGCAGATATTTTTTGCAAGCAGGGATTCAGCTTGATGGAAGCGGTATAGAGCTTTATAAAATGGGAGAACCGGGAGTGCCGACAATTGCGGAATATCTTGCGGCTGAAATGCCGGAAAACAGTATTCTCGGATTTGATGGAAGAACGCTTGCAATGATTGAGGCAAGAGGGATTATAGATGCGGTGAAATCTAAGAATATTAAGATTTCATACCGTGATGATCTTGTCGGTAAGATTTGGTATGACAGACCGGCTTTGCCGGAGGAAAAAGCATGGCTGCTTCCGTTGGAGTATGCGGGAGAGTCACGCAGCAGTAAGCTTGAAAGAGTTAGGAAAGCTTTAGCAGATAATGGAGCTGATGCGCTTGTGCTGACATCGCTTGACGATATAGCATGGCTTCTCAATTATCGAGGCAATGATATAGACGGCAGCCCTGTTGTATTGGCATATGCATATATTGACAAAAACAATATCCTGATGTTCTGTGATTACAGCAAGTTTAATGAGGCTGACAGAGCAGAGCTTATATCTGCCGCCGTAAAATTCATGCCTTACAATGACATATATGAATTCGTCAAGACAGTTAAAGGACAGGAAAAGGATGATGTGTCTAATACATGCAGGGAATTAACAGTCATGATTGACGATGAAAAGGTGAATTATACTATAGCGGGCAATCTTGATGCCAATGACAATGTTAGAGTATTGTACGGTGAAAATCCAACGGCGCTTTTTAAAGCTGTAAAAAACGCAACAGAGATAGAAAATACGAAAAAAACACATATTAAGGACGGAGTGGCTTTAACTAAGCTGATATATTGGCTGAAGCACAGAAAGCCAAGCAAAAGAATTACGGAAATGGATGTTTCGGAAAAGCTTGAGGAGCTGCGCCATGAGCAGGAAGGATATCTTTTTCCATGCTTCGGAACGCTTTCGGCATACGGAGAACATGCAGCAATAATTCATTATTGGCCGACACAGGAAACAAATGCGGAGCTTGGCGACAGAGGCTTCATATTGATAGACTGCGGCAGTACATTCATGGGAGGAAGTACGGATGTCACGAGAACGATTTCTCTCGGAGCTTTGAGCGAAGAAGAGAGGCTTCATTATACAGCAGTGCTTAAAGGTCACTTAAATCTTGGTCATGTAAGATTTCCGGAGGGCATGAGAGGTGTAAATCTTGATGCTGTTGCAAGAAAACCTATATGGGATGTCGGATGCGACTACAAGCACGGAACAGGCCATGGAATAGGATATATGCTTAATTGCCATGAGGGGCCGAATTGCATAAGAAATGCATTTGCTCCGGCAAGATCAAACAGAGGCATTATTCTTGAGAATATGATTACATCAAACGAACCGGGCATATATATCGAGGGCTCTCACGGGATCAGGATCGAAACACTTATACTTGCTGTTAAAGAAAAAGCGGAGACCGATGTTCCGATGATGAGGTTTGAAACTCTTACGCTCGTGCCTTATGATAGGGAAGCAATAATACCGGAAAATTTGACAAAGGATGAAATCAAACAGCTGAACGATTATCATAAGAGAGTATATAATACTATTTCACCTTATCTTACCGAGGAAGAGAGAGAATGGCTCGGCGAAGTGACAAAAGCATTTTAGAAATCGTAAGAGTACAAAGAATAATTGTGAACATAATTAAATAATATGCCTAAATTGTTCGTGCAGTTTGCAGCCTTTGCGTAAGGATAAGAAAGTCGCCACATCATCAAATTTTCAGAGGAAGGCTTTCTTGATATTCCGAAAATATCTTAAACGATATTTTTTCCATAATAAAAAGCGCATTAAAACATGTAAAATGCTAATACTAAAAACGAAAGAAAGAGAGGAGCCTTGATATGAAATCAAAAATGTTTCTTTGTCTTTTGTTGATAGTTACAATGCTTGCTTTTGTCGGATGTGCGGACAACAAGGATAACGGTACTTTGACGGATGATGCCAGAGATTTGGTAAATGATGCTGGGAACAGTATAGACCGTATGACGGACGACATGCTCGACGGCAATGCAGCGAGGGATGTGGACGATGATTATCGCAGCGATCCATTGACCGATGGCGTTGACAGCATAAACAATACTTCAAAGGCATCTGTCGGAAGTGCATACTAAGTATCAATCAAAAGTAGGCGAAGAGCGGTTAATACTGCTCTTTTTGCTTACATATTATTTTAACTGTTTTAGGAAGATGAGAAAACAAGAGACAATAAGGAAACAAACAAAAATTAAAAGACCGGAATCGGAAGTGATTGTTTATGGTGTAATCACCAAGTTCAAGCAGGGCTTTGGATTTATTGAGCCGGACGAGGAGTCTCGTATGAGGCTCGATGAGTATCTTGGCAAGGACGAAAGGGATATATATGTTGCGGCGCATGATATGAACGGAGCTATGAACGGCGACAAAGTAGAAGCAGCGCTGCTGCCGAAGTATTTTTGGCGTGGCTCACGACCGGAAAGCTGCGTGCTGAGGGTAAAAGAAAGAAGCTTAAAAGAAGTGGCAGGAACCTTTCGCAGAAGAAAAAAATATGCTTATGTAGTGCCGGAAAATACAAAAATGCAGGATTATGTGCTCGTTCGTGAAAAAAATTTTAGCAAAGCGACCGATGGCGACAAGGTGGTATGTACCATAACAAAATATCCGGCAGAAGGCGAAAGGCTTGAAGGGAAAATTACCGAAATAATCGCAAAAAAAGGTGAAAAAGGAGCGGATATCAAGGCACTTATAAGAGCATACGGATATTCCAATAAGTTTCCGGAGGCAGCAAAAAGGGCAGCCGTACGCATTAAAAATGACGGTGTAAAGTGGGATAAAGAGGATAGGCGTGATATAAGGGGAAAGCGAATATTTACCATAGACGGTGCAGACTCAAAGGATTTTGACGATGCGGTTTCGCTAGAAAGACTTGAAAACGGCAATTATCTTTTAGGTGTTCATATTGCGGATGTAAGTGAATATGTGACGGAAAACGGTGCGCTTGATAATGAAGCTCTCAAG
>CAYRZK010000091.1:0-5045 GCA_964428785.1 uncultured Oscillospiraceae bacterium
GTATGATAGAGCTTCTTTAAGTCTATCGGCGACCTCTTTTCGCCTTACTGCCACAAGTTCATCGTGTTCGGCAACGATTTTATCGTATCCTTCTTTGGTCAATAAAATTTCTTCTGCCATTACTGACTCTCCTTTCAGCGTTTACTTTTTATTGTATTGCAAGTGACCATTTTTTACATTTGCATCCAAATTATTCATTATGATTTTCCATGCAAATCATCACTTCGTGTATCTTATAATTATACACGCAAGTATACAATTTTGTCAATTTGAAATAATTTATCTCAGCCTTTCTATTGTAGGGTTACAATTGATGTGACATTTAGGAGTATCAAACGGTCTATTGCCTTTGCTCGCTTATAACTATTCGTCCGGAAACCAGAAGCGCAGGCAAGTCGCTTTTGAGTTCGTCGATGACTACGCCTCGGTGGACTTTCACCACAGAGCATTGATATGCCCATCATACAGCAAGGGCTCTCCGAAATTGCTTCGGAAAGCCCCAAATTATTACTATTATCCTTACCGGCAACGCAGGTTTATCGCCTGCCGCATGTTTTACTGTTTGTTTTCTGCCGAAAACCGCTTGATCTTTTTCGAGCTGTTCTTCTCAAATTCTTCCTTTCTCAGAACAATCGCCTTAATCCTTTTGAAGAAAGGTACATCTTCATTTATTTTATCGACTTCATCCCACAAAAGCTTAACAAGCTCATCATCCGTAAAGCTCTTGCCCGGATAAAGCTCCGCAAGGCGATCGTTATCTACTTTTATCGAAGCGACTATCACGCTGTCTTCTCCGTCCTCCGTCGCCCTCTCCCATACCATGGATTCCTGTACTATTTCCACATTTGAAAGATAATATTCAAGCTCCTCCGGATATACATTTTTGCCGTTCTTCGTAATAATAACATTCTTTTTCCTGCCCGTAATATATCCATAGCCTTTATCATCGATATATCCGAGATCGCCGGTATAGAACCATCCGTCACGAATCACTTCGTCGGTAAGATCCTGTCGTCCGTAATATCCGAGCATTATATTATCACCTCTGATAATAATTTCTCCTATGCCGTCATCGCCTTTGTTTGCTACATTTATACCGCAATTCGGAAGTGCTCTTCCTATCGATGAGCTTATTGCTGCGATTTCCGGATTAAGCGCTCCGATAGGCGCCGCCTCCGTAAGCCCGTAGCCTTGTACAGCATTCAATCCAAAATCCTTAAAGCCCTCAAGTATATCGGGATTTATAGCCGCACCGCCGCACACCATCAGACGAAGCTTGCCGCCGAAAAGTGCCGTAATATCCTTGATGAAGGGCTTACTGATATCTATGCCGATTTTCTTTGTTTTCTTGTTTATTTTCAGCACTCTTTTAAGCGCATCTTCCTTGCCTTTTTTTCTCACTCCCGCCCATATTTTTTTATAAAGGCTCTCAAACACTGCCGGTACACCGAGAAAAACCGTCGGCTGCGCTTCGCTGAGATTTTTCACTATATATTTTAAGCCCTCGCAATATGCTATAGATGCTCCAAGATAAAGCGGAATTAAAAATCCGCATGTGCACTCATAAGTGTGATGGAGCGGCAAAAACGAGAAAAACCTATCCTCCGGCACTATCCTTATCACCGTCTGCATAGCCATAAGGTTTGAAACTATATTTTTGTGCGAAAGCATCACACCCTTTGAAATGCCCGTTGTTCCGGATGTAAAAAGAATAATGCTCATCGCTTCATAGTCTATATCCGCATCTACGAAGCTTCTGTCACCCGCAAGCATCTTATTCGAGCCTGCCTCAATCATATCACGAAATGCAATAGCATCTGCTGAGCTTTCTTCCGCTTCCATAGAGATTACAGCTTCAAGCCCAGTTTCGCCCTCTGCTTTCATTTTTACGAAATCCGCCAAATGCTTCTTATCCGTTATAACAAGGCTGATATCTCCGGCAATTATAAGCTGCTTTAATTCGTTTGCCGCAAGCTCCTTGTCGAGAGGAACGACAACGCCTGTGCCGCATACCACCGACAGGTACGATACCGCCCACTTATATGAATTGTCTCCGCAAACAGAAATTTTCTTACCCTTGAAGCCCGCTGCGATAAGCGCCGTACCGAGCGCATTGACATCCTCAAGCACTTTCTTGTAAGATATCGCTTCATATTTACCCAGGGCTTTATTCTTTTCAAGAAAAGCCGTTCTGTCAGCAAACATTTCGCATGATGACACAAGCATATCCTTTATATCCGTAATCGCCCTGCTGTCTCTCACAGTTACTGTCTTATCAGGTGAATTTTTAATATTTTCAACAAACCTCTCAGCCCATATTATTTTTTCGGTTTTTACATTTTCTTCAGTCATTTTACTCCTCTTTCAGTCCCATGCCCCTTTCCGGGTTAATTCTCTTTATAATTTCCCTCTTCATTACGCTTTATTTTCCGAGAACTGTTCTTGATAAACTCGCTCTTTCTTATGCCTATTCGCATTACACGCTTATATCCCGGCATTGTATCATTGACATCTTCAACCAGTTTTTTGAAAAACTTTTCAAGCTCTATGTCGGTAATATCCCCCAAATCTTCTTTAATCTTTGCATAGTTAGGATATATCTGTGCTTTTACAACAGTATCTCCCGTTCTTTCATCAACGACGCCGTGCACCATCGACTCCTCTATATATTCTGACTCATTAAGAATAAATTCAATCTCCTCAGGGAAAATATTTTTACCGTTTTTCGTTACTATGACATTTTTCTTTCGTCCCGATATATAAAGGAAGCCTTCCTTATCAAAATATCCGTAATCGCCCGTATAAAGCCATTCACCTCGTATAGCCTCGGCTGTCACCTCCGGATTTTCATAGTATCCCAGCATCACGGACGGTCCTCTCACCACTATTTCGCCAACACCGTCAGGTGCCATATTTACAATTTTTACATCAGTGCCCGGCATAGGGAAGCCTGCCGCATTAGGTTTGCTGTATCTGTCACGATTAAGCGCTATGATCGGCGAATTTTCACTCATACCATAGCCCTGTATCATCGGAATACCCATTGCCTGAAAATCTTCAACAATCTTGGCATTTATCGGTGCACCGCCCACGATGAGCAGCTGCATGTTGCCGCCGAATGCCTCATGAACATCCTTAAATATTCTCTTTACAATTTTAGGCTTGTTGTAGAGCTTGTACTTCTTGGAAAGCTCTATCATATTTCGCATCGTTTCATACTTGCCCTTTGCCTCGGCATTTTTCATGATCTTTTTATGAGCATTTTCAAATATAAGCGGCACGCCGAGCATAACCGACGCATGAGCCTCGCCCATGTTCTTCATTATATATTTCAAGCCCTCGCATATAGCTACCGTAACACCCTGATAAATAGCTGTGAATATGTGACATGTCATTTCATATGCATGATGCATCGGCAGTACCGAAAGACCTACGCCGCCCTCCGGTATACACACATATTTTGACATGTTATATACATTTGCCGCCAAATTTCTGTGACTGAGCATTACGCCCTTGGACATGCCCGTAGTGCCGGATGTAAACATCAGCGTGCACATCGCATTTTCGTCCACTTCTATATCAAGAAAGCTTCGGTCGCCGTTTTCAAGTGCAGCCTTGCCGGCTTTCATAATTTCGCTGAGTGATTTGCTTTTCTCATGATGTTCATCTTTTATACATATCAAATGCTCTATTCGTTCTTTTTTAGGCAGCTCTGCGGTCGCCTCAAGAACGAGCTTTTCGTATTTTTTTGAATATATTACCGCACCGAGATGGGCACGTTCCATAAGGCTTCTGAGCTCACCGACAGGAAGCTCTTTGTCGAGAGGCACGGCAACACCAACACCGTTTACCGCCGCAAAATATGAAATAATCCAGTCATAGCTGTTTTCGCCTATTATTGCAATCTTTTTCCCCTTAAGCCCGAGTGCAATAAGCCCTGTTCCAAGGCTGTCCACATCCTCTCTGAGCTTTGCATAAGTAATCGGAACATACTTACCTCCCGGACGCTCTTTTACAAGATATGCCGTTCTGTCCGCAAAAAGCTCTGTTGAGCTGAGAAACATATCCTGCAAGGTTCTGATTTCACGCATATTATAGAAGCTGTTCCTGTATTTTTTACTGTTCATTAATATTCCCCAATCTTAAAATTTTCCCAATTAAATATAAATCCGTCAAAAGACTCATGCTTACATTTTACCATTTCTTTCTTTTTAGTCAATATATATTGATGTTGATTTGTCAACTTCTTTGCGTCAAACCTCTTTTTTATGTATTTTCACCTTTAAATTCGGGCAGTACCCTGACTCTGCAAAACTCGATTTCGCAGAGACCTCGGAATTTGAGCTTCGTTTTGTAATGAAAACTCGCCCTTTTCTTCAGCTGACAGCTCCTACTGCCAAGCCTGTAACGAGCCTTCATCGCCAAGCTGTTACGCATGTTGAGCACACCATAAAAAAGCTCCGCCAAGATCTTTTGACGAAGCTTTTTTATGGAGCTCCCGGCCGGGATCGAACCGGCGACCTGCGCGTTACGAATGCGCTGCTCTGCCAACTGAGCCACGGAAGCATATATGAGGACACTTTAAGAATATATCCGTGTCCCCGCATCATTTGGCGGAGGACACGGGACTCGAACCCGCGGGGCTGTTACACCTTACTTGATTTCCAATCAAGCCCCTTAGCCACTCGGTCAATCCTCCACATCTAATAAGTACATTAGTAATTTATCACAAAGTAATCGTATTTGCAAGAGAAAAGTTATTGACATATGCCGATAACTGATGTAGTATAATGCATAAATGGCATATGCCAATAACTTTGATGCAGCATATTTCATGCACGAAACGGAGAAAAGATGCCAAGACCAAGAAAATGCAGACGAATCGGGCGTATGCCCGGTGCAAAAATGTTCCTGCCGGTAGAATTTGACAACATATCCGGCGGATATCGTACCATAACTAAGCCATATGGCTGTGAAGCCGCATATATCACGCTTGCGGTAGACGAATACGAGACTCTCCGGCTTATTGACAAGGAGGGTATGTC
>CAYRZK010000092.1:0-5042 GCA_964428785.1 uncultured Oscillospiraceae bacterium
CCATAATCGGAAGGCCAAAGCTCGGTGCCTCCGCAAGCCGCACATTGCGCGGAATCACAGTAGAATAAACCTTCTGTTTAAAATACTTCTTTACCTCTTCCACCACCTGAATAGAAAGATTTGTTCTTCCGTCAAACATGCTGAGAATAACTCCCTGGATTTCAAGCGATGGGTTGAAACCTTTTTTAACAAGCTCTATGGTGCTCATCAGCTGACTTACACCCTCAAGCGCATAAAATTCACACTGAATAGGAATAAGCACACTGTCAACGGCTGTTAAGGAATTTATTGTAAGTAGTCCGAGTGACGGCGGACAATCGATAAAAATATAATCGTAATTCTCCTTTACCTTGTCAAGCGCTTCCTTGAGCTTCTTTTCTCTTCCGTCTACCTGCACCATCTCAACCTCAGCGCCTGCAAGGTTGACACTCGCCGGTATAATATCAAGCCTTTCCACCTGTGTCGGCATGATTGCAAGCTCCGGCGCTATGTCTTCCACCAAAAGCTCATAGCTCGTATATTCAAGATTTTTCTTTGAAATACCGAGACCTGTTGTGGTATTTCCCTGCGGATCTATATCCACAACTAGCACTTTTTTATTATTTAAAGCCAAACATGCTGCGAGGTTTATATTCGTTGTAGTCTTACCTACTCCACCCTTTTGATTAAATATTGCTATCGCTTTTCCCAATTTAATATCCTCCTTAGTCGAGTGTGCGTATATCCAATTATACAATAATATAAAAACTTTTGCTACATTAAAATCCTCTTTTATGCTTCTTTTGTTATCCCTGCGAAGCGAAATGTTTATCTCCACTCCATAAGGATATAATCAAAACTCAATCCTGCAAGTAAGCTTCCACTTCAAAAGGCTATTTACAACTCATTATAAGAATGGATATCTGCTCTTCATCCTTTGCATTGTTAATGCAAGCGAGATGCCGAATCCGCCTTAACTGCTGTAAATCCTGCTGCTAAAACTCGGCTTTGCACCATATAAAGAGCTCCGATTATCAAAAATAAAAACTTATTTGCACAGATTTATTAAGCTTCCAAGTGTAAATGGATTTTTTGCTTTAGTCTTTTGTTGCCGCATATTTCATAGTTTTCTATTTAAGCCTCGTATACACCACATGCAAAGTTGTCTTAATATTTTTTCAATGGCTACTTTATCTTTCCGCAAATCGCTTGCCTTCTATATTTCGGTGTGAAAGCGATATGATACCGAAAGCGATATTTTGAAGGTGATAAACTACTTATGTCGTTATTTTTTGTCATTGTTAAAATCCTCCTTTGTTACGGCTTGCGGTTAGCGAACCACATTTATCATAACACCGGAGGTTTTTTCTTGAAGCTAAAGCTTTACTGTTCTACGCACATAGCATGTGGGTTATTCACGCTAAACCACCATAAAAAAGCGGAATGTTTCATGTGAAACATTCCGTTATATCGCTTCTCTTCTTTTAGGAATTAGTATCCTGACTTCAACAAAATCATCCTTATCGTCTTGGAAAATTTTGGCATTTTTCTCTAATTTACTGATTTCGCCGAATGTGCGCCTGATAGAGTTTACATATACTTTATAATTTATGTAGCATATTTTGCTGCGCCTGCGCTTTTCTTCTTCACTTTTATTAAGCATATCTTCTATAAGCTTTTCCGTCTGCCTTACATTAAGCTCGTTATCCACCACTCGTTTAAGAATTGTTTTTCGCAGCTCGGAATCGCTTATCTTTAGAAGTGCTCTCGCATGTCTCTCTGTCAGCCTGTTTTCCGCCAGCACTCCAATAATATCCTCAGGCAGCGCCAAAAGTCGTATTTTGTTTGAAATGGTAGACTGCTTCTTTCCAACATACTTCGCAATCTCGTGCTGTGAAAGCCCATATTCGTCCATAAGCCTCTTATATGCGGCAGCTTCTTCAATATAGCTCAGATTTTCACGCTGTACATTTTCCACGAGTGAAAGTATCGCCGCATCCTTTTCATCATCGTCTCTTATTATTGCCGGCACTTTTTTGAGCCCTGCGATCACTGCCGCACGAGTACGCCTCTCTCCTGCTATAAGCGTATACGCTCCGTACTGCTCCTTTTTCAAAATTACCGGCTGTATTATTCCGTATTTCTTGATAGACTCTGCAAGCTCCATAAGCTCTTCATCTCTGAATACAGTCCTCGGCTGGGCGCTCCCCGGCGCTATAAGCTCGATAGGTATTTCGACCACTTTTTTTGAAAATATCATAATCTCCTCCATTCTATCATGCGGCATTTCCCAATGTCGCCACATTAAGCTTGTCCCCTGTTAACTCTGATTTTATCAAATCGGGAAATGTGAGGAAATAGAAATCATACAACAAAAAACCCCCGAATTTGCTATTTCAGAGGTTCTTTCGACGGAGTTCCAGCTTTTCTCGGATACTTTGCGGGAGTTTCCTTAATTTTTTTAACATATACTATCTTATGCTCAAGTCCGAAATCGGAAATTTCGGCTTTTCTTACATCCTCGAACTTGCCTCCGAGAAGCTTTACGGCATTCTTTGCCGCATTGAGCTCTTCTTCGCAGTCAGGCCCCTTGTATGCCAAAAAATACCCTCCGAGTGCAATGAACGGCAGACAATATTCCGAGAGCGTCTGCATATTTGCCACCGCTCTTGCTATACAAAGTATATACTTCTCACGATGCGCTTTATTCCTTGCAAGCTCCTCCGCTCTGCCGTGAACGGTCTTAACATTCGTAATTCCGGCACGCTCACATAAATCATCTATTACCTTAAGCCTTTTGTTTAACGAATCCATAAGCACAAACTGCTTTTCTGGAAAAACAATCGCAAGCGGTATGCCCGGAAAGCCTGCACCGGTTCCGACATCTATTACATTTTCGGCTGCACGCACCTCATCCGAATCAACAGCCATAAGCGAATCTATAAAATGCTTTTCTATAAATTCGTCTCTGTCCGTAATCGCCGTCAAATTGATTTTTTCATTCCACTCAAGCACACCATCCATATAAATCTCAAATTGCTCAAGCATTTTGTCCGTACATTCCATATTAAGCTCTGCAAGCGCTTTTCTGATTCTTTCCATCTGCTTCGCTCCCCTAATAAACAATCACATTTTACTTGTTATCCTATAACATACCGGCTCAGACAGCTTTACCGACTTTAGCTGTTTTTTAACATGAACTACCCATTTTCTATCTCCAAGGGGCTCTCTTCTTCGCTGACCTCTTAACCTGCTTTCTCCACAGACCGCTAATTCCGGCAGCTCATGCATATTTTCAAAAGCCAAATCTGTTTTTCGTAAATCCGATATCCGCATCACTAAGCATGCAGGATATGTTTTTCACCATCTGATTATACTTTTTCAATATTAAACCTCTGTCAATTTTTCATGCGCTTCTGTTTTTCAAGATATATAAGAAGTACATTTATATCGGCAGGCGATACACCGGAAATTCTCGATGCCTGTCCAAGCGAAAGCGGTCTTAACGCAGTAAGCTTTTGCTTCGCTTCTATCCTCAAGCCATCCACCGCATTATAGTCAAAATCCGCATCGAGCTTCCTGTTTTCGAGCTTCTTAAATCTTTCTACCTGTGCGAGCTGTTTTTTAATATAGCCCTCATATTTTATCTGTACTTCCACCTGAGCCGCAACATGAAGAGAAATTTCAGGTCTTAAATCGTCTATTTGCGATAAACTATCATAGTTGATTTCAGGGCGTTTCAGGAGTTCTTCAAGCGATACCTTGCCATCGATCGGCGATGTTCCGCACGATATAAGAAAAGCATTTGCCTGCTCCGGTGTAACATAAGTCGAAGCGAGTCTTTTTAGCTCAGCCTCCGCAGCTTTTTTCTTTTCGACAAATTTATCATATCTTTCCTGCGTAACAAGACCTATTTCGTAGCCCTTTTCAGTAAGCCTCAGATCTGCATTATCCTGTCTCAGCAAAAGCCTGTATTCGGCTCTCGATGTCATGATTCTGTACGGCTCGTCCGTTCCCTTTGTAACAAGGTCATCTATAAGCACACCTATATACGCTTCACTTCTGTCGAGCACAAAAGGCGCCTTGCCGTCTATCTTGAGCGCCGCATTTATTCCGGCGATAAGCCCCTGTGCCGCTGCCTCCTCGTATCCGGAGCTTCCGTTAAACTGCCCTGCACAGAAAAGATTTTCCACATTTCTGTGTTCAAGATTGAGCTTGATTGTAAGCGGATCTATGCAATCATATTCTATTGCATATGCCGGACGTGCAATCTCAAGATTTTCAAGCCCCGGTATAGTCCTATAAAAATCTCGCTGAACATCCTCCGGAAGACTTGTGCTCAAGCCCTGTATATACATTTCATCCGTATCAAGCCCCTCCGGCTCGATAAACGATTGATGCCTTTCCTTATCCGCAAATCTTTCTATCTTCGTCTCTATCGAAGGACAATATCTCGGACCTATTCCCTCTATCTCGCCAGTGAAAAGCCCCGATCTGTGATAATTGTCCCTTATTATCTTATGAGTATTTTCATTTGTATAAGTAAGCCAGCATGAAATCTGCTCTTTTTCAAGCTTGTCATTCATGAAAGAAAACGGAACTATCACCGGATCACCCTTTTGCTCCGTCATCTTTGAATAATCAAGGCTGTGAGAAAGCGCCCTTGCCGGAGTGCCCGTCTTAAAGCGCCTAAGCTCTATACCATACTTTTTTAGGTTATCTCCAAGCTCTATCGACGGCGCAAGACCGTTAGGCCCTGATTCAAACGAGCCCTCGCCTATAAATATTTTTCCTTTAAGGAATGTGCCCGTTGCAATAACAACAGTCTTTGCCTTATAAGCCGAAGTAGTCCTTAAAACAACACCGCATACAACATTCCTGCCGTTTTCATCCTGTTCAACGATAAGATCTGTCACTTCTCCCTGCTTAAGATCAAGATTGGGCTGCTGCTCTATCACTTTTTTCATTTCACGATGATAATGCTCTTTGTCAGCCTGCGCACGAAGCGAATGAAGCACTCGATATAATAGAAATTGATATAAATGAGGCTTATGTTCTGCTTG
>CAYRZK010000093.1:0-5023 GCA_964428785.1 uncultured Oscillospiraceae bacterium
TCCCTATACCTATCGCAAGAGCTTTTTCTTTTATTATCTCAAAAAGCTCATTTCGTTTCTTTTCGGACAGCTTCTTGGAGTCATCGACACCAAGTACATCAAACCCGTCAGGCAGCACCACACATGCCGCCACTACCGGCCCTGCCAACGGTCCTCTGCCCACTTCATCAACACCTGCGATATACTTAAGCCCGTTCTTTTTCAATTCGTTTTCAAATACCTGCATTTCATCAAGGCGCTGTTTTAAGTATGCTTCTTTTTCTTCTTTGTTCATATCTCCGTCTCTCTCGATTCAGCACACTGTTCAAGACTACTGTACCTTTTCCAATGTAATGTTTCCTATAATCCCCGCACGAAATTCATCCAAAATAATTCGTCCGGCACGCTCATAATCAAGACGCTTGCCCGGAAGTATCCAGCCTCGCTTGCGGCATACGGCTTCCATAATCGCAAGTGCTTTATTTACCGGCATACCGTCTTCATCGTAAAGCTCCTCTTCAAAATCCTCAAGCTCAATCTTATATCTTTTCTCCAAAAGCTCCGGATATTCACTCGAAAGTACATCTATAAGCTCCATAGCAAGCGTCGGCACATCAAGTATCTCGTCCTTTATAGATCCGCAGAATGCCAGATTTAAGCCCACCTTGGGATCTTCAAATTTAGGCCACAATATTCCCGGAGTATCGAGAAGCTGCATACCGTTTTCGAGGTTAAGCCACTGTTTTCCCCGTGTCACGCCCGGTCTGTCACCTGTTTTGGCACTTTTTTTACCCGTCAGCCTATTGATAAGCGACGATTTTCCGACATTCGGCACGCCGACTATCATCAGTCTGAGCGGCTTTATTCTGATGCTGCCTGCATTTTTTTCTTCCTGAAGCTTTGTCAGCAGCTTTAAAAGCTCCTTTACTCCATCGCCGCTGTTGCAATTCATTGCAAGAGAAGCATTCCCGTCTTTTTTAAATTTATCGCACCATTTTACGGTATCATCCTTGTCCGCAACATCGCTCTTGTTCAATATTACGATTCTTTTTTTACCGCTTATAAGCTCGTCAATTATAGGATTTCGACTCGAAACCGGTATTCTGGCATCTATTACTTCTATTACGATATCCACGAGCTTCAGGTTCTCTTGAATAAGCTCTCTTGTTTTTTTCATATGCCCCGGATACCAGTTGATATTATTTGTGCGTGGTGCGCCGTCTGTTTTATTGCTGTTCATTAGAATCACTCCGTTCGTTTTGGCTATCGAGCAGTTATCATTCGCCAAGCGGTATAATCGCTCCGCATAAGTCAAAGCTCTCCTCACCTGTGCTGTAGCTTATATACGCTTTGTCGTCTACTACCTCCAAGCGTGCAAGACGGAAAAAGTAATTCGGTGTATCTATGCTTTTTAAGCTCTCACCGTCATAATTATAAAGGACTGTATTTGATTCATAAGACACCTCTATAATGATGCCACCGTCATATTCATAGCCGCAGATATCCTCATAATAGTTCACCGCAAGCTCAAAGGCAGGCACGCTTTCTTTCCCGTCATACAAATAAAATGTTGTCAAATTTTCATCATATGTTCCGTAGATGTACAAATTCTTGTAATAGCACAGCTTGCCGTCAACAATGCCAACGATTTCATAGCTATAGCCACGATCCACCTCCGTCATATTACCGTTATGAATGTACAAAAGCTTATTATCTTTTACATCATCATCATACCATGAGCCCGTCAAGACGAACATTCCGTCCCTTACACCCTGCGCTATTCCGAATGCCGACTGCTTGATGCTTAGCGCATAATCCAATCTTCCGTCGTTTACCTTGGATAATATACTTTTGCCATTATGCTTTTCTTCAGTCAATATGTACAATTCTCCGTTTATTTCCAAAACAGATGAGTGCTCCGGATTTTTAGTTACCTTTCGCACCTCCTGCGTATCGAGATTGTATTCGTAAACATTTGTCGCCGGTATTCCATATACCTTGTTTCCGTGAAGCACGGCAACATTCAAATAATATCCGTCTTTGAATACCTTTGTTTTGTTTTTACCGTTTATAGAATATATTGTTCTTCCCGAATATGATATTATATTGCCATCATATTTGCCCAATATTTCTCCCGGATTTTTCACCATTTTGCTTGTTTCTTTTGCTTCAAGATTATATGTGTAAAGCACATAGTCGCTGTCATAATATATGTCGTCTCCGTCACGCCACAGCTGTCTGACCTCGTCAGCTATTTCTGTCTCGACTCCGTCTTTGTCGTAAATCACCTTATCACCGCTGTAATATAATACTCCGTCATTCACTTTTTCCGCAGCATATATATTATGAAATCCCGAAACATCTTTTTCTTCAATTTCAAACTTGATTACCTCCGGCTTGTCCGCCGAGAAAAACAGCGATGCCGCAAGCAAGCCTGCCGTTAGCAGTGAAATTAAAGCCTTTTTCATACTTGTCATACTTTTTATCCCTATCATTTCCTCTTTCACATTCCTCTTGTAAATACCTATATATTCATTATATCAATAAGTACAAAAAAGTAAAATGGGAACCTTTTAAAGGCTCCCTTAAAATTCTTAAAGTTCCTTGCTCTTGATCTTAGCTGCTTTACCTGTTCTCTGACGCATGTAGTTGAGCTTAGCTCTTCTTACATCACCATGTCTTACAACTTCAATCTTTTCTACGAGCGGTGAGTGAAGTGGGAATGTCTTTTCCACGCCAACACCTGAAGCAATTCTTCTTACTGTGAATGTTTCGCTGATTCCGCCGTTCTGCTTCTTAAGAACAAATCCTTCGAAAATCTGAATTCTTTCTCTCTGACCTTCCTTAATCTTAACATGAACCTTTACAGTATCACCAACGCCGAATTCAGGAATATCATTCTTCTTATATTCAGCTGTAATAGTATCTAAAATATTCATCTTGTATCCTCCTTCCTTTCTGAGATGTTCTTGGATCGAAATCTATACGCAAACTGCGCCCAGAGGAACATCCGTAATAACCTTAATTATTTTAACACAAGGCATCATGCAATTCAAGTGTAAATTTCACAAATTTTACAAGTGCAAATTTTATCAATTTACATACCCGTCTCGTGTTTTTCCCAAAAACACACTTCTTCTCTTAACATGCTCTCTATGCCCTCGGATGCGTCTTGTCATATACATCCTTTATACGGTTCTTCGTCACCGACAAATATATCTGTGTTGCCGAAATATCCTCATGCCCCAAAAGCTCCTGAAGCGATTTCAAATCCGCTCCGTTCTGCACCATATGCACCGCAAACGAATGTCTCAGCGTCTGAGGTGTTATCTTATTTTCGATATTTGCCTTTGCGGCATATTCCTTGATTATCTTCCAAAGTCCTTGGCGAGTCAGCTTCTTACCGTGATAATTAACAAAGAGCGCATCCTCATGATTATTCTCGTCTCTTACCAGCCCTTTTCTTACACCATAAATGTATTCTTCAAGTGCGGCTCTCGCCGGGCGTCCGAGCGGCACTATTCTTGCTCTGCCTACATCGCCCGTAAGCGAAACGAATCCCATTCTCATATTAACATCTGACACTTTAACATTTACAAGCTCACTCACCCGTATGCCCGTTGCATAGAGGACTTCAAGTATCGCCCGGTCTCTCTTTCCTTTAAGGCTGTCGTCCGGTATCGACAGCAGCCTGTCCACCTCGGCAATAGTCAAATATTCAATTTCTTTCTTCTCCACATGAGTAGATTTAATATTATCTGCCGGATTTTCCTTTATAATGCTGCGCATTTTGAGATATTTGTAAAAAAGTCTTACCGATGCTATTTTTCTGTTTATGGTTGCCGAAGATCTGCCGTCTTCTCTGAGCTTCAGCAAATAACCGACAACATCGGTATTTGAAGCAGCCTCGAGCCTAATGCCTCTCTCCGAAAGAAATGCTTGAAAATCTCGCAGATCGCCCATATACGCATCGAGTGTATTCTGTGATTTTCTTTTTTCATGCCTCAAATATTCTTCATACTCTTTTACATACATTCTTTCACCCTCCATGTCCGCAGTATATTAGTATAGCAAAACACTTTCAGGTTTACAATAACAATTACTTCAAAAAATTTTTTTTGTCAAAGCAGCATATTTCCGTCTGTTAAAGCATAATATCATTAAAGTGATTTACATAATTATCGCAGAGGTGCAGTATGAAATTATACAAGCTCGACAAGTCAACAGATTTGATATTCGGAAGCAAGGGTGCTATTGCTGCCGCAGCATTTTTCTTTATGATAGGCATTTCTGCCGGCGCATTTCTTGAAATAGCTATGGATGCTTCCTCCAAAGCCGAAGCGCTCCGGTTTATCAGCGCATACTTATCAGGCGGCGATTTTGATGCCGCCTGCATTACTGTATTTGGGTCAGGTGTCACAAATAACCTTTTTCTTCTTGCAATCATGATGATTTCCGGGCTTGTAACAATAGGTTTTCCCGCCGCATATGCCGTAACGCTGTACAAAGGCATGACTATCGGATTTTCGGCATGTCTGATTATCGAAAACTATTCGTTATCATCTATCGCACCGCTTACAATTTCAATACTCCCTCAAAATCTTTTGCTTGTCCCGACTTTTATACTCGCAGCTGCCGTATCGCAGAATTACTCGCTCCGTTCCGTGAATTCACCGGGCAAGAGGCACAAAAAAAGCAGCCGAAGCCCAAACATCGGGCTCGACCGCTATATCGCCGCATATCTGCTTCTATCCTTATGTGCAGTTTTGGGATGCATTGTTGAGACTGTTATCTATTTTTTGAAGCAAGTCTGAGCTTTGCCGCATAAAGCGCTGCCATACTTTTGCCATCGCTGAGATTACCCTCACGAATAAGCGCCTCCAGCTCTTCCATAGTATACATATAAGTATCTATCGCTTCATCTTCATCGGGATGCGCTTCCCCCTTTGTTAATCCCGTGCAAAGATAGATATAGAGACATTCTCTGATATATCCGACAGACGGATAATACTTTGTCAAAAATTCTATTTTCTCAGCCTTATAT
>CAYRZK010000094.1:0-4986 GCA_964428785.1 uncultured Oscillospiraceae bacterium
ATCTGCTACTGATAATAAATATCATAGCAATCGTACTGTTTTGCAGATAGTTCGCATGCGGTACCAGTCATCATTTTTAGTTTTTAAAAGGCAGTATCCCTATTGTGCCAAAATCATAATGTAAGTAACTCCACCTGCATAATAAACACATAAATAATAGGGACTTCGTTTTTTACGGAGTCCCTATTTTCGTTTTACCTGCTATTAGCAAATGTCTTTCAAAGTGTTCTTGCCGCAGAGTCAGACACTCTTTGATTCACTGCCTGTGATCGCAAAGGCATGATTCATCGGGCCGCTGCCCTTACCGAGGTCAAGCATCGCCGCAAGTGCTCCGGAAATATATTCCTTTGCCGCCCTTACCGACACTTCCATCGAGCATCCCTTTGCCAGATTGGCAGCTATTGCGCTTGAAAGTGTACAGCCTGTGCCATGTGTATTTGGATTATCTATCCGCTTTCCCAAAAACCATTTGTATCCTCCACCTTGATACAGTAAATCATTGGCATCGTTTATGCTGTGCCCGCCCTTGACGAGCACGGCACAGCCATAATTGTCATTTATATATTTTGCCGCCGAAAGCATATCGTTTTCATCTCGTATCTCGATGCCCGAAAGTATTTCTGCTTCCGGAATATTCGGAGTGACTAATGCTGCAATCGGAAGGAGCTCTTTTGTAAGTGTATCCGCTGCATCCGTCTTAATGAGTGCACTTCCGCTTGTCGCCACCATAACCGGATCCACGACAATATTGGCGGCGCCGTACTTTTTAAGCTCTGCCGCAATAACTTTTATAAGCTCACTCGACGAAACCATGCCGATTTTTACCGCATCCGGATAAATATCGCTGAAAACTGCGTCGAGCTGCTTCCTCAAAAAGTCCGGTGTTACATCGAAAATACCCGTCACACCCGTTGTATTTTGTGCGGTAAGCGCTGTTATCGCACTCATTGCATACACACCGTTCATGGTCATAGTTTTAATATCCGCCTGAATACCAGCACCGCCGCTGCAATCGCTTCCTGCTATTGTTAATGCTGTTTTCATTTGCTTCTTTGTATGAATATGCTCGTTCCGAATATATCCATACACCTCCTTCCTTAAATTGTGCCTCATGGAACATTGCCCATAATCTTTTATATCATTCTTACCTTTGCACGAGAGCTTATTGTCTGTGCATCAAGCCTGTATACAGCATCTATAATGCCATTCCTGTAGCTTGCATTGCCGCCGCTGCCGAGGCTCTCATATGCGATTTCGCCTGCAATACCCATTGCGCAAACCGCAGCAGTAACGGCTTCGAGCATGTTTTCAGGGTTGGCGGCGGCATATGCCGCAGTCATTGCCGAAAGCTGGCAGCCCGTACCCGTAATTGCACTCATCATCGGATGCCCGTTATAAACAGCATATGCCTTCTCACCGCTTGCAACAATATCAATAGCGCCCGTCACGGCAATCACTGCACCGGTCCTTGCAGCCAATGTCTTGACAAATGCCGCCGCCTGCGCAAGCGACGCCTCCGTTACCGCATCGGCAACATCGGCGTCCACGCCCCTCGTCGTACTCTCGCCGCCCGCAAGCGTTTTGATTTCCGAAATGTTCCCTTTTATAACAGCGAAATCGATCTCGTCGCAAAGCCTGCGAGCCGTATCCGTTCTTAGCACTGATGCCCCTGCTCCGACAGGATCAAGCACAACAGGATGCCCCAGCTCATTCGCTTTTTTCCCTGCCTTGAACATCCCCGGTATCGTTCTCCGATTAAGCGTTCCTATATTGATATTAAGTCCGCTGCAAATGGCCGTTATCTCTTCTGTCTCGTCCGCATCGTCCGCCATTATCGGAGAGCCTCCGCAGGCAAGCAGAATATTTGCGCAGTCGTTCACCGTTACATAATTTGTGATATTGTGAATAAGCGGCGAACTTTTCCTAACATTTTCAAGCATCGTACCAAGCAATGCGCCGATGCCGTTATCCGTATTATGCGAAAAGCTCTCGCAGCTGCCGACCTCCTCGCACTGAGCTTTTTCACCGTTTTTCTGCACATCCGCACAGTTATTTTCGGCATTGCCGCATCCAAAAGCTTCTTTTGCAAGCTCAAGCAGCCTTGCAGTCGCTTTTCCCGGCTCCTCCGCCGCAAATATCGCCGATACGACAGCAATGCCGTCTATCCCGGTACCCTTGAGCTGCCCCAGATTGTTCGCCCCGATGCCGCCGATTGCCACTACAGGAATATCTATCGCCTGCACTATCGCCTTGAGCATATCTCCCGTAACCATGCCTGCATCACTTTTCGTACCTGTTGCAAACACTGCACCAACACCTACATAGTCAGCTCCGGCTTTTTCTGCCGCCAGCGCCTCTTCGACCGTGCCTACGGAAATACCGAGGATCATGTCATCGCCGATAATTTTTCTGATATCACGCCCCTTAATATCCGACTGCCCCACATGCACGCCGTCCGCCTTGATTTTTACTGCAATATCGATATTGTCATTTATCACAAAAGGCACTCGATATTTACGGCACAGTGCCTGAAGCTCCGCCGATTCTTCCTCAAAAGCCTCTTCACAGAGGTCTTTTTCACGCACCTGCATAAAAGTCGCACCATTTTTGAGGACTTCCTCGACTGCGTCGACAAGTGTTTCGCCGTCTTTCAGCCATGCCCTGTCCGTCACTGCATAGAGAAGCATCGATTTTCTTATATCATTTTTTGTAAATTTCATATTTCATCTTCTCCTTAAACTGCTTTTCACTCATATTAAACACCGCATCTATAAGATCATTTCTAAAAGTCGCATTGCCCGTGCCGCTTGCAATTCTCTTCTCCTCGGCAAGCTCACCGGCTATACCCATCGTCACCATCGCCGCACACACCGCCTCAAACGGCTTATCCGGTGCAGCCGCACAGAATGCTCCTGCAAGCGTCGTAAGCATACAGCCTGAGCCGGTAATTTTTGACATCATAGCACAGCCGTTTCTTATAACAGCTGTCCTCCTGCCGTCCGATACAACATCTATTTCCCCGGAAACAGCTACCACAGTTTCAAGCCTTCTCGCCAGCTTACCGATCATATTTACGGAATATTCAAGGTTTTGCTCCGTTATCCTGTCCTCCGCAAGCACATCGACGCTTCCGCCGGATTTGGCTTCACCGAGCGCAAGCGATCTTATTTCCGAAGCGTTCCCACGCACCGCCGTAAACCTGACATCATGCATCAGCTCGGCTATCATACCCTTGCGAACAGCACCGCCGCCCGCTCCGATAGGGTCAAGCACCACGGGCTTACCGAGCTTGTTTGCGCATATGCACGCTTTTCTCATAGACTCTATTTTTTCTATTGCGCCGAGGTTGCATACAAGCCCATGTACAAGCGCCGTCGTTTCATGTGCATCAAACACGCTCTCCGACATTGTTGGCGAAGCGCCCGCCGCAAGAAGTATATTGGCACAATCGTTCACCGTAACAAAATTTGTTATACACTGTACGGTAGGGCTGCACTCTCTCACTCGGCAGACGAAGCCGTAAAGCTCCGCCTGCACATCAGTCGATCCGCATCTTGTTTCATTATTTAATTTTTGCTCCATATATTATATGACCTCGCTTACTTTTCAATCTGCCTTTTGAGCTGTTTAAGCGCACCGGAACGGCTCAAAATTATTATTACTCCGACACCCATCGCAGCTCCCATGATTGCCGACGGAGTATAGAACGGTATGTAGAAATATGCCGGAACATCTATACCGTAAACATATTTCATAAACGGGAATACCGCCATCGCACTTACTACACCGGTACCAAAGATTTCTCCGATGCCGCAAAGCCATACATTATTTGTTTTTCTGTAAAGAAATCCGCCGAATATCGGACCAAACATAGCGCCGATTACCGCCTGAATATCGCAGCCTGCAAGCATCATGCGCATAAGACCGCACACTATTCCTGCGAGTGATGCATACCACGGACCTAAGAAAACAGCCGCAATAACATTTATAAAATGCTGGAACGGAGCCATCTGCGGGAAATTCACAAAAACACAAAGCACAAACGACAGCCCTGCCATCATAGCCGTAAATGTCAATTTGTTCGTCGAAAACCTTGATCTGCTTCCGACTCTTGCACCGTTTTCGTGCTCTGCCGCTTTAACCTCCTGTTCTTCGGAGTTTATCACATGCTCACTCATGTTCAAGCCTCCAATCTGTGCTTCGTCACCTTTTCATCCATGGTAAGGACACCCTCCGGAGAATAGTTTATTTTTACATAAACCATCGTTCCGGGCGCTCCAGCCTCTGTACACACCTTAGCACAGCCTTTAACGATTTCCATAAGAGTATCGTAGTCGCCCTCCACAGTCGTTTCAAACGGGCCGACCTCCATGTTCAGGTTAAAGGATCTGATGTAATCAATCGCTGCGTCTACAATAGGAATAAGTTCTTCGTTGGTTGCCACACTCGGCAATACCTGAATTGCAATACTTGCGTTCATAATATTATCCTCCATTTCAAAAAAGTCGGACGAGGCTTGCTGGCCTCCTCTCACGCCGGAACACGGCTTCCCATCGCTGTTTTCAACTGTACAAGGCATGAGGCGCTCCCCTCCTGCCCGCTGCTTGTATGCAGATGCTTCCTCCTTTCGCTTTTTAATATCATTTTGTATTGAAGTCATCCTACGGCATACCCACCGTTTTGAGTATTTCGCAAATCATGCCCTATTGCATATTCTTAAATCGACAGCAGCTTAAGCTGTCTCATATGCACCATGAATACTTTTCGATATGCGTGGCTTCAATACGATAAGAAAGTCGCTATGCCAATTAACTTTTTAACGGAAGACTTTCTTGTGATACAGAAAATATCGTAAGAAATATTCTCTGTATAATAAAAAACGGAGACACCTGCTTGCGATGTCTCCGAATGGTTCGAGTATTACTTTTGGTCTGTAAACCAAGCATATGCTCCCTACGGCGGCATTATCCGCATCAGGTTAAAGGG
>CAYRZK010000095.1:0-4953 GCA_964428785.1 uncultured Oscillospiraceae bacterium
ATAACGATGCTATTGCCGTTGTTTTTCCTGAAGAAGGCACCAATGTTTTTGTTGATGCCGCATGTATACCGGCAAGCTCTGCAAACAAGGAAGCTGCCGAAATGTTCATAAACTTTCTCAACGAACCGGGCGTTGCTGCCGAAAACGCTTGGTTTATAGGGTATGCTACTCCAAACCTTGCGGCATATGCGCTGCTTGACTCGGAAACTCAGAACAATGAAGCGATTTATCCTCCGGATGATGTTATATTAAATTCGGAACAATTCATACATCTTTCGGAAGAAGCCAATCTTCTTATGGACAGTCTCTGGACGGAAGTAAGAGCTAATACAGGTTCATTCCTCACATGGGGACTTCCGCCGACGCTTGCTCTTGCAGCAATTATCATCGGAAAATATACATTCCGTATAAGGAAAGCTCGCCTGCATAAACACATGGCGGAGGATTAGGAAAAGATTTGCATTATAAAAGCCTGCTTTGCGATTTGTATCACGCAAGCAGGCTTTTTATTAAATTATAGTTTTATATCTTGTATCCACCCCAAATTTTTCAATACTAGAAGCCGACTTTTTACAAGCTCATACTAAAAGCAAAAAAAGCTTTATGCACTATGCGCATTTCAATCGAACATTTTCCTGCGCTGCACGAGCGTGCAAGCATTAACCATGCTGCACCTCATGTGACTTCTGATTATATGATATGCTTATCATTATCAGGCTCAATGCAGTAAATATCGTAAAAAGCGCATATGCCGGCATGTAACTTCCGAAACGGTCTGCCAGCGCTCCGGGCACTGTTGAAAACACAAGCGCCCCTGCCTGCTGCGCCGTTTGCAGCCTGCGTATTACCACAGAGTAGTTGCTTTTGTTTGCTATATCGTTCGACCATATCGTAGAGCTCATCGTGGTAACAGCATATCCAAAGCCCATGCAGATAATGACCGCAATATTTACAAAGATATTCTGTATGTACACAAGACAGCAGAAGATATGTCCGATAAGCAGCAGCCCTCCGAATACCATCGTTCCCTTAAAGCCGCCCACTCTATCAACAAGTCTGCCAAGCACAAGCTTGCTGAATGTTAAGATAAAACCTATCGAGCTGATCATCATTGCAACCTTCATAGGCTCGAAACCTGCCGTTGTGAAAAGCACCGACATATGTGAATATCCTGGATTTGCGAGACTACCCATAACAAGACTTGCTCCGACAGTAGTCACCCACAAGGTTTTTGTCATCGGCTTTTCCTTTTCGTCGTCAAGTCCGCTCGGTGCATTCTTAAAGTTCTCGTTCATATCCTCGTATCCGAGCGGTTTCAGTCCTATTTCCTCAGGTGTATTTCTTATAAGCAGGAAAATCACAAATGCAAGCGCATATATTCCTATGCACTCTATCCTGAATGCCATTGAAAGTCCGGCAGCTTCATAAAGCTTAGTCGTCACACTCGGCATTATCATCATTGCTGCGCCCGAACCTGCACCACATATACCTATAGCTGTAGCCTTATTCCTTATAAACCACCTGTTCATCAGTATTCCAGCCGGCACCATTGATGCGAAAGCATTACATGCACCCATTACCAATGCACCGACGCAAAACATGCCATAGCTTTTACTAAAGCTGAAAATCAGATATCCCGTTGCTGCGAAGCATACTGCTATCGCAATCCCCAGACGAGTACCCAGCTTATCGTAATAAATGCCAAGCACCCACATTGCGGCAAACGACATCAAGCATCGCAATGTCACAAGCGATGAGGTCTGCGCATGAGTAATTCCATACTCTTCTCTTATAAACGGCATGAATATTGAAAAATTGTTCGATACCATGCCTATACTGCAAAACAGCATAAGGGCACATGCCAAAACAACAAACCATCCGTAAAACACTTTCTTCATTATCAGTTAAATCCTTTCATTGAGCATCCTGTACCCTGCGCCTATTTCAGTCGAAATATAGAGCGGATTTTCCGGATTTTCTCCAAGCTTTGTTCTAACATTCGCCACCGCTGTATTTAAAAGCTTCTGCTCATTTTCGCCATTCGCTCCAAACACCGATTTTGTCAAGTAGTCCCTCGAAACCACCTTGCCGTACTGCTCCGCAATAAGCGTAAGCACCTTGTATTCATCGGATGTCATATGAACTGCTTCACCGTCAACAGTCACATATCCCTCCGCTCTGTCTATTACAAGCTCTCCCGACCTTATAATATCTCCGGTCTTTGTATTGCCTTTTACAGCATCGGCAGCTTCGGTTACAGCTGCAATACGAGAAATAAGCTCTTTAGTTCCAAAAGGTTTTGTTATAAAATCATCAGCCCCATATCTCAATGCTTTTGACTTTTCCCCTGCATCTCTTCCGCTTATTAAAGCAACTACAGGTATGTTTTCGTTTTTCTTAACCTCTGTAGCAATGCTTATCTTATCTGTTTCGATATTGTTTAAATCCGCAAGCATTATATCAAAAGCCTGAGCAGCAAGCATTCTGCGAGCTGTTTCGGCATTTTCCGCTATGAGCGCCTCATATCCGCTTTCTTCGAGGACGCTTTGGATAAATCCGCTCACCAAAAGGTCACTCACTGCAATCAAAACCGTTTTCGTGTCTGATTTTTTTCTCATGCCCTGATACCTCCATTGCTTTCAATCTTAATTTCCTGATTTTTCTTTTTTGTGTTAATCGTAGCTGCAAATATATTGTTCTCCGCCTGCTGCGATTCTATCATATTTTATCTATATTTACTGCTGCTCAAGTCTGTTTTTATATGGCATTACATAAACTTAATGCTGGCATCAAATTTTATTCTGATGCCAGCATACCATAATTAAATTGCTCGCACTGCTGCATTGCTACTCTACAGTAACCGACTTTGCAAGATTTTTCGGTTTATCTATATCGCACCCTCTGAGCTTCGCAATATAATATGCAAGAAGCTGGAGAGGCACTACGGACAGAAGCGGTGTGATTTCATCAATACATTCCGGAATGTATACAGTCTTATCAGCTTGCTTTTCTATATCCTTATTACCCTCCTTGGCAAGTCCGATAACATATGCGCCTCTTGCCTTTACCTCCTGAATATTGGAGAGCATTTTTTCAAACAGCTTATCCTGAGTGGAGACTGCAATCACAAGCGTTCCCTGTTCGATAAGCGCTATTGTGCCGTGTTTAAGCTCTCCTGCTGCAATCGCAAACGAGTTTATATATGAAATTTCTTTAAGCTTAAGCGAACCTTCGAGTGAAACACCCGAATCCGGCCCTCTACCGATAAAAAATACATGCTCACGCCTGTAAAGCTCCTTGGCAAGCTGCTCAATAGCAGCCTCATTTTCAAGTATCTTTTCAAGCTTTGCCGGAATTGCTTTAAGCTCATTTATATATGAATCGTAAAATTCCTTTGTGATAGAGCCCTTTGTATATCCCATATACAGCCCTATCATATACATACACATCAGCTGTGTAGTATATGCCTTGGTCGATGCCACTGCGATTTCAGGGCCTGCCCATGTATAGAATACATCGTCAGACTCTCTCGCTACAGATGAACCCACAACATTTACTACAGACAGAATTCTTGCACCCTTGCGCTTTGCCTCACGCAGTGCCGCAAGCGTATCAAGTGTTTCTCCCGACTGCGAAATAGCAATGAACAAGGTCTTATCATCCACAAGAGGATCCCTGTATCTGAATTCCGATGCAACATCCACTTCTACCGGAATTTTCACCATTTTCTCGATCGCAGCTTTACCAACAAGCCCTGCATGATAAGCCGTGCCGCAGGCAACTATATATACTTTATCAAAGTTTTCGATATCTTCCTTTGTCATCGAGATACCATCAAGCACTATCTCGCCTTTATCATTCAAACGCCTCATAAGCGTTTCCGAAAGTCCCGTAGGCTGCTCATGGATTTCCTTAAGCATGAAATGTGCATAGCCGCCCTTTTCCGCTGCATCCACATCCCATGTAACATGTAGCACCTCACGAGTTACAGGCTTTCTGTCGGCATTGTAAATCTTAACATCATCTGCCGTAACAACGATAAGCTCGTTATTTTCTATAAGATATATCTCTCTGACATATTTCAAAAGTGCCGGAATATCCGATGCAATGAAATTGCAGCCGTTTCCGAGCCCTGCGATAAGCGGAGCATCCTTTCTCACCGCAATCAGCTTGTCTGGCTCATCCTTATGCGTCACAACAAGTGCATAAGCGCCTCTCATCATATCAACGGCTTTCCATACAGCCTCTTCAAGATCTCCGTCATAAAGCACTCCGAGAAGCTGCGCTATTACCTCCGAATCCGTTTCTGACTTAAAAACAACACCGTGTTCATTTGCGAGCATTTCTTTAAGCTCTACATAATTTTCGATTATTCCATTATGAACGATCGCAATGCTTCCGTCCATGCTTGCATGAGGATGTGCATTTACATCCGACGGTGCGCCGTGTGTCGCCCATCTCGTATGCCCGATACCGATATGCGAATCCAGCTCTTCCTTTGCAAGAAGTGTTTCAAGATTTGAAATTCTCCCCACGCATTTTCTTATTTCAAGCTTTCCTCCCATACCGAAAGCTATCCCCGATGAATCATATCCTCTGTATTCGAGCTTTTTAAGCCCGTCAATTATTATTTCTTTAGCGCTGCCGTTACCTACATAACCAACTATACCGCACATATTTTTTCTCCTTTCCGGACGAATTACGCAAATTTCTCTGTAAGCATTGCAGCAAGCCCCTCTGCAAGCTCCGTAATTTTCTCAATATCACTGCCCTCAAGCATCACACGAACAAGCGGCTCTGTACCAGAAGGTCTTATAAGCACTCGTCCTTCTCCCTCCATGAGAGACTCAAGCCTCGCAATCTCCGCCTTGATGTCGGGATCATCTGCATATTTCTTTTTATTTTCATTTGAAACCTTGGCATTTTTAAGCACCTGCGGATATATCTCTATAT
>CAYRZK010000096.1:0-4937 GCA_964428785.1 uncultured Oscillospiraceae bacterium
ATACAATGTAGCTGTATCGGCGATAGTCGGCAGGTAAGCGTCGTTTTTAAAGCCGTTTTTAAATCTGTAAATCGGGTATAACTATTGTAAAGAAATGCAGAGGAAAAGGTGAACGATTTGAAAGAAAGCAATGGAAAGATATATGATGTTATTATTGTCGGAGGCGGGCCGGGAGGATATGCAGCGGCGCTTTACAGTGCGAGAGCCGGGCTTGATACACTCGTGCTTGAAAAGCTTTCGGCAGGCGGACAGATAGCAACCACCGACCAGGTGGATAATTATCCGGGCTTTGACAATGGCATCGGCGGCTTTGAGCTTGGCGTGAGGATGAGGGACGGAGCGGAGAAATTCGGAGCGAAAACGATATATACAGAGGTAACGGCGCTTGATCTTATATCAGATGATGCAGTTAAAAAGGTAGAAACACGAAAAGAAACATTTCTCGGAAGAACCATTATGATAGCAACGGGTGCGGATCCGAAGCAGCTTGGTATTCCTGGTGAAGCAGAGCTTATGGGCAGAGGCGTAAGCTATTGTGCTGTATGCGACGGCATGTTTTATAAGGGCAAGAGTGTTGTTGTCGTGGGTGGCGGCAATACAGCCGCCGCAGATGCACTGCTGCTTTCGAGAATAGCCGAAAGTGTGATACTCATTCACCACGGGGAAGAGCTTACGGCGACCAAGATTTATCACGAGCCGCTTAGAGAAGCGAGTAATGTGCAACTCTATACGAATACTGAGGTAAAAAAGATAAATTATAATGAATTTGTGATCGGCATAGAGACGGAAAATATAAAAACAGGTAAAAAAGAAATTATACCTGCGGACGGTATCTTTATCGCTATCGGAAGAACACCGGCATCACAGCTTGTGCACGGACAGGTAAATCTCGACAAATGGGGATATATTGAAGCCGATGAAAGCACAAGGACGAATATTCCGGGCGTATTTGCGATCGGCGATGTGCGGACAAAAGCGCTTCGGCAGGTTATAACTGCGGCATCCGACGGCGCAACGGCATCTCATTATGCGGAGGAATATTTGACAGAGTGCCTGCGATAGACATAGGTTTAAGATAATATTAAGAGTAAAAATAAAAACGGAGCTGCTTCGTTAACGAAAAATAATCGTTACACATGAGCAGCTCTTTCTTTATTATGTATGAAAAAGTACTTGCAGTATTTAAGAGAATTTATTCCTCCTGTTTGTGGAGATGTACGCCGTTTTTCTTAAGGCTCACCACTCGGTCGAGCTTTTCCATCTGCCCGAGATAAATTTTTTTGACATAAAGCTGGCAGGCGAAAGCATTGCAAGCACTCCAGCATATGTTTCTCGGATCGTTCGGATTATCGGGTCTTTCATAAGTAGTGTTCTTAAAAGCACATTCGACAGCATTTTCTACAAGCTCGCAAAATTCATCGTAGGCATCGCCGACGGAGTCTCGATAATTTATAGCAAGATCCATAAGATTTTTAATTTCTTCTATTGAAAAAACGGGTTTGAGTGTAGCGATAACAAAAAGCTTTGCGACGGAAGCCCTTGCATATTTTTTGTTTACCGGAGCATCTATAAACTTTAATTTAACATAATTATTTATCATGGTCTTCGTGATAATCTGTTTTTCATCCGGCGCAAGGGATTTGCTTGACCATTCCTCGATAAGGCTGAGCACTTGATCAAGATATAATGGGATTGATGGCAGCTCGCTCCATCTCGGAAGCTTAAAAATGTTTGATGTTTTAGCCATAAAATATCTCCAATCCGAAGTTATGTAGTCAATATATCATCATAATAGGGTTATGTCAAGCTTGACAAGTATTCGGAGATGTTGTAACATAGTTTTGAAAACTACATAAACTGTTTTTAAAAATTACGAAATTGCACAACACATAGTTACAATTATATAGCGTGCAGGCGATATTTTATCAAAGGAGATATAGGAATTGAATCAGAAAAAAGCAGGAACGCTTAAACCGGCGTATCAGGGGAAAGAATTTGCGAACTATAGAGAAATGCTTGACGAAATTGCGGTTAAGTTCAAAAACGACGATGCGTTTATCGTAAAAGAGAAGCACGGAAAAGAAGTATTGTATGATCATATAACATTTGAAAGATTCAGAGATGAAGTGCGTGCTGTAGGAACAGGCATGATGTATAAAGGGCTTGGAGGAAAGAATATTGCGCTTATGGGAAACAACAGCTATGACTGGTTCAGGATGCATACAACCATTCTGAGCGGACTTGGAACGGCGATACCTCTCGACAAGGGACTTCCGTATGATGAGTTTGAGATGTCTCTTGCGAGAAGCTATGCGGATGTTCTCGTATTTGACAAGGCGCATGCGGAGTACGCCGAAAAGCTGAGGAACAACGGTAGAACACAGGTCAAGGAATTCATATGTCTCAATGAAATTGATGGGTTTGAATCCGTTTTGAATGTACTGGAAATCGGAAAAGAATTGCTTGCAAAAGGCGACAGGAGATTTGATGAAGTTGAAGTTGACAATACATCACTTGCGATATTGCTTTTTACATCAGGAACAACATCGCTTGCAAAGGCGGTAATGCTTTCGCAGAAAAATGTCATGTCCAATGTATATGCGCTTGCACTTACCGAGGATATCAGGCATGGAGATGTAAATATGGCATTTCTTCCGTATCATCATACATTCGGATTTGTTTGCCAGACATTTATGCTTGAGCGTGGCGCTACAACAACATTTTGCGACGGACTTAAATATATACAGAAAAATATGGTCGAATACGGAGTATCTGTTTTTGTATGTGTGCCGCTTCTGATCGAATCGATTTACAAAAAGGTTATGGCGACAGTCGAAAAAGAGGGACTTTCAAAGAAAGTGGCTTTGGGCTCAGCTGTATGCGGTTTCCTTTTAAAATTCGGAATAGATGTAAGGCGCAGGGTGTTTAAGCAGGTTATTGATAAGCTTGGCGGACAGCTGAGATTTGTTGTGAGCGGAGCGGCTGCCATTGATCCTGAAACAATCAAAGGTCTTAATAACTTCGGCATCACAGCAGTACAGGGCTACGGCATGACGGAAGCATCGCCTGTTATCGCCGCAGAAAATCCTTTTGAAAGAAAGGTGGGCTCCATAGGGAGAGCACTTCCGGGGATAGAAGTATGTATTGACGAGCCTGATGCAGATGGTGTAGGTGAAATAATATGCCGTGGCGATAATGTTATGAGCGGCTATTTTGAAAATGAAGAGGAAACCTTAAAAGCACTTGCAGGCGGATGGCTTCATACGGGAGATTTGGGGAGAATAGATGATGAAGGCTACATATTTATATGCGGGCGTAAAAAGAATGTTATTGTTTTGAGAAACGGCAAGAATGTTTATCCGGAGGAGCTTGAGGTGCTTATACAAAATCTTCCTTATGTTGAAGAGTGTATGGTGTTCGGTGATGAAAAGCATGAGGGAAGCGGTGTTCACGATCTTGCACTCGCAGCCAAGATTGTTTACAAGGCAGATGTATTTAAAGAAGCATACGGCGAGCTTCCGCCGAACGAAATCGAAAAAATAGTCAAAGGGGATATTGATAAAATAAACGAAACGGTGCCGACATATAAACATCTTAAACGCCTGATTGTTACGGACGAACCTATGATAAAAACAACAACGGGAAAAGTAAAAAGATATGAAGAACAGAAAAAGCTTTAAAACAATTAGTTGGAAACATGGGTGCAGGTAAAATCGGATTTGGGTTGAGATCGGTTCGAGTTCCATGAAAACTAAAAAACGATAACTGTTTTATTCATTTTTATCCTCTGTACCACAATGGGGGCAGCGGTCGTTAGTTGACCGCCGAAAGCAGCGATACTATTTAAATAGTGTAAGCACTTTAACAGATGCGTCAAGAAGTAGTAGCATCAAAAGTACTATCATTAGCTCAAGAAGTGCTGCGATTAGTTTTAAAGCTTCCGTTTTTCGGACTTATTATTTCGGCGCTTCTTTTGATTTTCCCATCTTCCACTGATATAATATGCGCATATACATATAATTGTTTAAGGGCGGATGCGACTTACAGCGATCCGCCAGTTTTGTATCTGCCGCTCGGCTCGATCTCCATCAGAGCGTTTCACTTTTATGCTCAAGAAGCATATGCGACTTTACAGCAAAAAGCTCCCGGCTTGATTGATTTGCATTTTTCAATAATTCGTTCGACTTCCGCATAAGGAATACCGATATTATAAAAATAGTCTTTCGAGAGAAGCTCGATAATATCGCAGAGGTTGGCATCGATCTTTTTTAGAAAGCTCTGTCCGAAAAGCAGCTTTTCACTTCCTTAAAAAGCTGCCCGGTAAAGCGTTTGCTCATCCGGTGTAATTGAAAGCTTGCGTTTTTTGAGTATGGTATCGCAATAGACTGCCATGCTGTCGCATACATCACTGTAAATAAGGAATTTTGTAAAAAGCCTTTCGCATACCGGATTATCGAGAACAGCAGCCAAAACTTTTTACTTGTTTAATGGCTCTTTGTTAAATGTGCTGGTGAGGAGCTGAAGGGTATCCAAATAGTTTGGGGTTTCGCCAAAGTATTTTATTGGCTGACCATGGATATTCCAAAAATTCTTGGGGCTGTGCTCTCAAGGAAAATTCTCAAAAAATATGGAGATCAGGCTTAATTGTCCGGTCTCCTGTTTTAGTGTTTGTGATTTTAATTTTTCGTGTTGGTGGGGAGCCGAAGAATTAAATACAACAATACATTTATAAAGTAGTATGTAAGACATTCTGTGGCATATGAAATAATATCGGAGGGTTATCCGAAGTGTTTTATGAGAGCTGACTTTAGCGGTTGAGACTGATTATGGATATTTCCAAATTTCCTTTTTAGGGGCTGCGATACCAGAGCAAAATGTTCAAAACTATGCTGCTTATGCTTTTGCAGAAAAAAGGCAACAAAAAAGCAAAAAAAGGT
>CAYRZK010000097.1:0-4900 GCA_964428785.1 uncultured Oscillospiraceae bacterium
ATGAAGCATATATTGCACTCGGGAGCAATACTTTAAAAATAGGTAAAGATATTGAAACAGCAGTGCTTATAATATGGGCAGCAGGTGCGGCGGCAATGGCGGCAGTCGAGACGGTGAGGTACGGCAAGCTCAAAAATAAGCTTGCGAGGCTGCCGGAGTGCCGGGAGCCGGAAATACTTGCGGCTTATGAAGAATGCCTTGCACTTTTGAAGGTGAGAAAGAAACCGCAACTCAAAACATCGGTCGATGAGTCAATGCTTGTCGACATTATAGGCAGCACTATATACATTAAAGCGCAGACACCTAAAGAAGAGGTAAAGTATGTGCTCATGCATGAGCTTTGTCATTATAAGCTCGGTGATATAGCTGTAAATATTACGGCAACGGTTATACTTGCGACATTTTGGTTTAATCCGGCAGTACATATTGCATTCCGCATATTTAGGCGTGATATAGAAATAAGATGTGACAATATGGCGATTGAAGCGCTTGGCGAGAGGAAAAAATATGCGGAAGCACTTGTGCGTGCGGCGGCAGGGCAGGGCGGCTTTGTCATGGCAAGCACATCGTTTTTAAGCGGTGAAAAAGAAGTGGTGGAGCGAATAAAAAGGATTGCCAAGGTTAAGAAGCGCAAAATCTTTTTGGAAGCTGCGGTATCGTTATGTATAGGGCTTGTAATAGTGGCATGTGCGTCCGTACCGAGTGCGGACGAAGTCGAAAGCGTTAAGCTCGGAAGCAACCGTCAGATAGATGTTCCGTCGGGCTGGCTTGCCGATATGAGAATAACAGCGGCAGATGATGCGGATATCGATAAGGATTATGAAAATGTGATTTATGATGCTTTATTTCCGAACGGAAGCAAGGTGTTTTTAAATAAGCAAGGTGAAATGTTTGCGGCTGTATATATTCCGGAAAACATTGAATTTTCAAGCGAGGAGCAGCTTTATTTAAATGGCGGCACAGTGACGCCGAGTGGTGAATATGTTGCCGGTGATGAAATATCCGATGAAGATATAGCAAGCAGGATATATGATGCTGTGAAAAGAGATTTGACGGAAAAAGGGTTTACGAATATAAAGCTGCATGACTTCACGACAAGCGAGGATGGCGATAATCATATTATGATGAGTGCACAAGCCGAGCAGCCTTGTTTGATCGGTACAGACTCAGGTAGCAGCGATGTTAAATCCGAAGCTGCCGTATATAATATAGCGGTGCAGCAACATTATGCAAATATTACTGCCGTTATTGCTGATGAAAGCTGTGCCGACAAGGCAGAGCTAATCGAAATACTGACATCTGCCAGGGGCTTCGAGCTTTATGATGTGGGCGGTATTCAGATTTGGGGAATTGAAGAGTTTGAAAACATTGAAGGCATAGCAAGACCGCAGCTGTCTGAGGAAGCATATGAAAAATATGTTAAGCGCAGCTTGGAGGATGCATTGGAATGGTATATACTCGGCGACTATCCTATTGAATTCGAAGCAAAGGAGTATAAGATAAGTAAGATTGAAAAAGCGGAGGATGTTACACAGGGGACGGAAAAGGCACAATATCAAATGCCGGGATACTGGTATTTGGATGATGCATTATGGGATGTGATTTATCCTAATGCAAAAGCATATAAGGTTATTTATGACCTTGTGCCCGAAAACGAAAAGTATTATGAGGGAGAGACAGATTTTGAAAGAATTGCCGTATTTGTTGTAAATACTTATGTATCGCCTATGAACGATGAAAGCGGCGGAGAGCTCGCACCGAGTATAACGATGGCAAATTACTATACACCGTCCGACTTTTACTTCTTGGGTTTTGTAAATGAAGAGGACTTAGCGCTTTACGGTATGGACAAGGTAATACTTTCGATGCTTGACGACTGGCACGGATCAATCAATCCGATGTCGGATGAAAATTACAGCACTGACTATATCGGAAATGCTTCTAATGTAGGCAAGATCGTCATGTCGCTGCCGCTTGCGCAGAGTATAAGATAAGTAAGATTGAAAAAGCGGAGGATGTTACACAGGGGACGGAAAAGGCACAATATCAAATGCCGGGATACTGGTATTTGGATGATGCATTATGGGATGTGATTTATCCTAATGCAAAAGCATATAAGGTTATTTATGACCTTGTGCCCGAAAACGAAAAGTATTATGAGGGAGAGACAGATTTTGAAAGAATTGCCGTATTTGTTGTAAATACTTATGTATCGCCTATGAACGATGAAAGCGGCGGAGAGCTCGCACCGAGTATAACGATGGCAAATTACTATACACCGTCCGACTTTTACTTCTTGGGTTTTGTAAATGAAGAGGACTTAGCGCTTTACGGTATGGACAAGGTAATACTTTCGATGCTTGACGACTGGCACGGATCAATCAATCCGATGTCGGATGAAAATTACAGCACTGACTATATCGGAAATGCTTCTAATGTAGGCAAGATCGTCATGTCGCTGCCGCTTGCGCAGTATATTGATACATCGGATGGTACATTCACCGAAAAATCGCTCGTGCTTCAAACATCGGAGGAGCCGTACGGACTCACAGTCAATTATACATTTAATATGAAGCTTATAAACAGCAATGATGAAATAGCACTTACACCGATTACACAGTACGAAAAAGCGGTGCTTGATGCGCCTATCAATGCTTATGTTGCGGAGCAGCTGCAAAAAAATATCAATCAGCTTTATGTAAGGATAGGTAATCTCGATGAAATTACGATAAATGTTAAATATATAAATCAAAATTCGTACGATCAAGTGCCAAGCGATATATATACAATACATACAAACCGCAGTACATTTTATGATGAATAGAACATTGACAGAAAAGCTCGGTGGAATTAAGATTGAGACAGAGCAATCGACTAAGAGGGTATTCTAAATTTGCCTATACCGGATATAGGCAAAGGCTTAGCTAACTATCAAGAAAATTTGTCGTGCGGGGAGGATGAAATATGGCATTTGATGCATTGAAAAAGTATATGGAAGAGCAGGGAATGCTCGAAGCATCGGAAGCTGAAATCAGCGTCAAAAGCAGGAAAGGCGAAGTGTGGGAGGCTGATGATGAAGAGCAAGGGGAGCTTTACGAGGCAGCCGAAACAGAGGCGGGTATAAAACCGAGCATCGAGGACGGAAGCGAGTCATCAAAAGCTGAAAAAGACGCAGGTAAAGATGATAATGACGAGCCTGCTGTGAAAGATGATGACGAAAAAACGGAAGAAGAGCTTGATGCAGAATGGTATGAGGTGCTTCTCGGAACACATTTTTAAATGCAGACTAAGCTTTAAACTGCGATAACAACAGCATAAAGTTAAAACAGGCATAAGGACAGACCATTTCGGTCTGTCTTTTGTATTGAGCAATATTCAGAATTGTGTTAAACTTAAAGAAAATTATAATTTGCACTGAGCATTTTATAAATGGTGGCGTTGTTTGTCGGCATTAAAGTCGGCTATGAAAAATGTTTTATCAAGAAAGGAACTATTACAAAATGAAAGTATCGTTTTTGACACTATCGTTCGGGAGCTATTGCGATATCGAGAGAGTTTTCAAAGCAGCTGCCGAAGCAGGCTATGATGGTATTGACATCTGGGGCGGCAGACCGATGGCATATCCATATGACATGGATGAAGAAGCATGCAAGCATATCGTAGAGCTTAAGAAAAAATACAACCTTGAAATTTCGGCATACACACCGGAGGCGCTCAGCTATCCGTACAACTTTGCGAGTGCGAGCGAGAAAGAGCTCAAGGACACAATAGCATATTTCAAAAAAGCCATAGAGGTGGCAGCGGCTATAGGCGCTCCGAGACTCCAGATCGCAGTTAAGAGTAAAAGCCCTGATGCTGTAAGAAGAGATGTATATAAAACCATGATCGCAGCGTTTAAGGAAGTGGCTGAGTATGCGGACAAATACGATGTAACGCTTATTCTCGAAGCGGTGACGATTTACGAAAGCAATATGGTGGCATATCTTGACGATCTTGCGGAGATTATTGAAGATGTAAATCATCCGAGATTTAAAGCTATGCTCGATACAGCAACACCTTATGTCCATGGCGAATCCTTCTCGAACTGGTTTGAAAGACTCGGAGATAAGATAGATTACATCCATTTCGTAAACTCGGACGGAGCAAGCCCGGCACATCTCCCTGTAAACGGAGGAAACATGAACATGGGAGAGCTTATTAAAGTTATTAAAGCCGCAGGCTACGACGGCTGGCTGTGTTCGGAGCTGATCTCAGCAGCAAGAGAGCCGGAGCTTACCGTAAAGAGCGAAATCAAAGCGATAAAAGCACTTCTTTAAGTCTTATATATACGATGGAGACAAAATGGCAAATACGGCATATAAAACAAATAACTAAAATATCGGAGGAATAATAAACCATGAAAAAGACAATCAAAGAAGTGTTCGGCACAGAGCAGCCGATCATCGCACTTCTTCATTTAAGAGCACTTCCGGGAGATCCGGATTATCCTCACGGAGGCAAAATGGCAGATGTTATCGCAGAAGCAAGAAAAGACCTTCATGCACTTCAAAACGGCGGTGTAGATGGTATTCTTATTTCCAACGAATTCAGCCTGCCTTATCTTGATCACTGTGAAATGGTAACGCCTGCCGCAATGGCATATATTATCGGCGTTTTGAAAGACGAAATCACCGTACCTTTCGGCGTGCATGTTATTTCGGATGCGGATGCTACTATCGAGCTTGCGGCTGCTGTGGAAGCTGAGTTTGTAAGAAGCGTTTTCTCCGGAGCATATGTAAGCGAGATAGGCATAAGAAACAGGAATGTTGCCGAAACGATAAGACGCAAAAAAGCGCTTGAGCTTGACGACTTACTTATGTTCTACATGATAAATGCGGAGTCGGACGGTGACCTTTCAGGT
>CAYRZK010000098.1:0-4899 GCA_964428785.1 uncultured Oscillospiraceae bacterium
AGACCCGACTGCCTAAACGACGAAATTTACGAGCTTCTTGCGGAAATAAATGAAAAAACCTTTATGTGGGTAGAGCTCGGTCTCCAAAGCTCCGACCCTGTAACGGGCGAGACCATCAACCGTTGTCACCCCGTTTCCGATCACGACGAAGCCGTACGCAGACTTGCACAGCTCGGAATACGCACCGTGGTTCACATGATTTTCGGGCTTCCCAAGCTCCTCGAGCCTGCACAGTATGATGAAAACGGAGCTTTAATCAAGGATGCTGTCGTAATACCGGAAACCCGTGAAGAAATGCTCGAAACCGTGCGTCATGCCTGCGCCCCGGTGGGCTTTAACAAGACCACCGGCAGTGACCGCATATTCGGCATCAAGCTTCATATGCTCAACATCGTAAAGGGCTCGCAGATGGAAAAACTATGTCCAAACTATGTTCCTTTCGCTTCCATCGACGAATATTCCGACCTCGTAATCGATGCTGTTAAAATCATCCCACATGAAATCACGGTACATCGTCTGTCTGCCGATGCACCACGCAAGATTTTGATTGCACCGGAATGGAGCTATATGAAACGAACGATACTGAATACCATACATCGTAAAATGGCTGAGCAGGATGTATGGCAGGGACAGAATGCCGAATAAATCCACGCAGCTGTAAAATTGTACAAACAAAAAAGCACACTGCTGTACAAAGCTATACACCGAAATCGTAATCTGCGATACCATGTATGCCTTTAATCTTACAGCGATGTGCTTTTACTTTTTTGACTTTTTGCAATCAGCAAAGACCCGATAACAGTCTTTCGTAGTTTTTGTAGCAAAAAGGCTTACCCTATTTGGAGCTACAGAAACGAAACATTCGGCACTACAAGTACAGCCAGCAGATAAGAAATCGCCGAGACAACGCATGTAAATGCGATAACCTTTGATTTTACCTTAGACTCTTTATCAAATACTGCGCTCGAAGCGATCCATGACACAATAAGCGCAATGAGCGATACAAGCGTCGCCGTATTTATAATGCCGGCATATCCGCCTATAACATAAGCAAATATATAGCAAAGTATCGCAACCACCGAAACGGTAATCGCATACTTCAACGCTCCTCCATACTTAAACAGAACCGGAATAAGAAGCGCCGCCCAAATAATTCCCACGAATATACATTTCAAAACATTTACAAGTATATATGTCATAACCATTCTCCTTTTGACTGCATCATTTTTTTATCCCATCTTGACAACATTTCTATTATATTTAATCTCACATGACTTTTCAATGCTTTTCGTATACAAAAAACAGCGGCAAAACCGATCTGCCGAAGCACTGTGCTTCAGTTGCTTGTTAAACTATTAACGCTTGTGTTTTTATGCTTTAATGCTTGTATTTTTATGCTCAATATGATAAATTTAACCTGTCAAAATATTTTGTTTTTTTATCAAATGCAGGAGGAATTATGGAAAAATATACTAAGCTTACCGATGCTGAAAAAAAAGCATTGATTGATAAAGTAAAACAGATCGGTCATGATACCGAAACAGCTTACGGAAGCTGCGCCCAGTCATGTCTCGATGCTCTTATGAAAGTATTTCCGGAGCTCGGTATTACTGATGAGCTTTTCACAGCTTCATACGGTCTTGCCGGCGGATGCGGATGCTCACTCACCGGAACATGCGGAGCACTTAACGGCGCTGCCCTTGCTATAAGCGTTTACTGCGGCAGAAACGGCAAGGATATGGACGGCGATTACGGTGCATGCTACGAAGCCATCAGAAAGGTTGTTTCATCATTCAAAGAAAAATATAACGGAGTACTCTGTCCTGATGTTATGACGGCTACAATGGGCGGTGTTTATGATTTCAAAACCGATGAGGGCGATGCGCTCTACTCAGAACACGACGGTACAGAGCATTGCTCGCAGGCAGTGGCTTTTGCCGCTTCAAAGGTTGCCGAGCTTATTCTAAACGGTGAGCTCTAAGCTGCCGCAACAGCTTGACTTATTTATGCATATTTATTATAATTTTGAATAAGAAAGTCGGCTGCGCCGATTGAACTTTAAAGCGGTAGACTTTCTTGATATTCCGGCAATATCGTAAACGATATTGCCTATATAACAAAAAAGGAGTGAGGATCATGAAGCTTATCACAGCTATCGTCAACAGTAAGGATGTCAATAATGTTTGCAAGGCTCTCACAAAAGCAGGGTTTGCTTTCACAAAGATGGCAACTACGGGTGGTTTCCTCAAGTCAAACAACATCACACTTCTCATGGGTGTGGATGATGACAAGGTTGATGACGCACTCGAAGTAATGCGTCTCAACTGTATGCAAAGAAAAGTACCTTTGCCGGCAGGCACAAGCTTTGACGGCTGGAGCACAGAGCCTGCTTATATAACAGAAGTGCTGGTGGGCGGAGCTACTGTTTTCATTACAGATGTTGTTCGCTTTGAGAAATTCTAAAAAACGAATAACATGCAGCTCATCTTTCACTGCAATACTGTAATAGATGTAGTATTCAAAAAGAGACTAATCAAATGCGATTAGTCTCTTTATATTTAAGCTCTCAATTCGCTTTTCCTCAAAAAGCAGCTTGTGATATTTTGTTTTATCAGTTTATCGGCAGCGCCGAATACATGCGATTCGCTCTACCCAATATTCATATTTTTATCTCTGAACACCTGATGTCTTTATGCAAATAACTGTGCATACTGCTACTTCAAACCGTTCCGATATCATGTATAATTATTTTCTGTCAGCCACACCTTGCCTAATCAAAATTGTATGCCGTAAGAATAGGCGTGCGTCCTTCATTTTTATCATTAAAATATTCATAGAGACTAATTCCGAGATACGAGCCCTGGATGTTCCATATGTTTGTAAATCCGTATCCCTTTAAGTATGAAAGTGCATAGTAGCTCCTGTGACTTGTTCGGCAATGCAGATATACCGGAATATCCCTTGGAATTTCATCAAGCCGTGCAGTCAGCCGGTCAAGCGGAATATTATGCGCATTTTTAATATGCCCTGCCTTGTATTCCTCTTCTCCTCTTACATCTATAATGTATGCGCCGGATTCCGCAAGTGCCCTTACATCCGAAAGATGCACCTGTCTTGATCTTCCATACAGGATATTGAGCGCCGCAAGCGCCGCAAGATTGACGACATCCTTTGCCGTGCCGAAAACAGGTGAATAACAAAGCTCAAGTTCCTTTAAATCTTCAAGCGTCGCTCCCATAGTAATCATTGACGCAATAACATCTATTCTCTTATCGGCTGCGCCCTGCCCTATTGCCTGTGCGCCGAGAATTTTGCCTGTAGGCACCTCAAACACAAGCTTAAATGCCATATAGTGACTGTCCGGCATAAGTCCCACCTTATCCGGCGGTATTACGATAGCATAATCATATTTGAAGCCCGCTTTTTCTGCCATCTTGCAGTTAAGCCCTGTTGATGCCGCATTCTGACCGAATATTCTCACACACGATGAGCCTATAAAGCCTTTATTGCTATGAGGTATGCCATACATATGATCAGCCGCCGCTCTTGCCTGGCGCTGTGCCGGCCCTGCGAGTGCAAGACGCCCCGGCATATGTGTCAAGCTGTTAAAGCTTTCAATAACATCGCCTACGGCATAAATATCCTCGTCACTTGTCTGATAGTTGTGGTTCACTTTGATGCCGCCCGTCTCACCGATTTCAAGCTCTGCCGCTTGTGCAAGCCCTGTTTCCGGACGAACGCCTATAGCCATAATCACAGCATCAGCCTCGATATTAAATTCGCTCTCGCCCTTTACAGCCGTCACAAAACCGTCTCCGACAGCCGATACCGCCGAAGAAAGATAAAGCTTAACACCGTTATCGTCCATTTCCTTATGGAGAATCTGTACCATATCATAATCGAACGGCGCCATAATCTGATTCATGCCCTCGATCAAGCACACATCCTTGCCTGCATTTTTAAGATTTTCGGCTACTTCAATGCCTATAAAGCCACCGCCGACAACAGCAATTTTCTTCACTTCATCACGATCAGCATATGCTTTGAGTGCCTTGATATCCGTAACATTCCTTACAACAAAGACATTGTCACGGTCGAGTCCATCAATACTCTTAGGCATTACCGGCGCTGCTCCCGTCGCAATTACAAGCTTATCGTAGCTTTCCTTATATTCACCCTGCGGCGAGCTCACCGTAACAGTCTTTTCGGCACGATTTATCCTCGTGACTTCACTGTTTACACGCACTTCAATATTATGCGTATTTTTGAATGCCTCCGGCGTCATCAATACAAGGCTGTCGCTGTTTTCCACCGTGCCGCCAAGGTGATAAGGAAGCGCACAATTGGAATATGACACATGCTCGCCTCGCTCAAATATGACAATCTCCGCCTGAGGATCAAGTCTTCTCACTCTTGCCGCTGTCGATGCACCGCCGGCAACTCCGCCGATTACTACTAATTTCATACCTATCTGTCCTTTCACATCATTAAATAAACATTATACATACATATGCAAACATAAACAGCTTACAGGCTGTTCACCGTCTCACAAACTTTCATATTGCCGCCAATCCCATCAAGTGCAGGCATTTGCGGATTTTTCATATATTCTTTTTCAATTATACACCGGTACGGTAAAAAATCAACTTCACAGCATTTGCATATATGATATTTTCAGCATATTTTCATAATCCGCACAAATCATATTTATACATGCATGAGGCACATACTATATATACTTCATAAAATACAAAATGCTGCGGCGATATGCCGCAGCATTTTGTATTTTATTTCTATTTTTATGCTTTTGTTGTCATGATTTTAATGAACTGCATATCCGTTTGCCGTAAGGTAATTGTTGATTCTGCTGTATTCCGCCAGTATTTTGTCGGCATATAC
>CAYRZK010000099.1:0-4859 GCA_964428785.1 uncultured Oscillospiraceae bacterium
CTTATGAATAGTGAAGAAGCACATGATGTACGGTTGGTATATATTGCATGTGCTTGGCTTGTGGCGCATAGAGGTCATTTCCTGTCAGAGGTAAGCAAAGAAAATATCGAAAATATTCTTAAGTTCGAGCCTATTTATGACAATTTTACGAAAATTTTCAAGCAGAACGATTGCGAATTGCCATGGGAGTGCGATGCGGATGAGTTTTCTGAAGTATTAAAGAAGAAGCTGTCAATTACGGCAAAGGAAAAAGAGCTGATTGCGTTGCTTTTTGATGGTAAGAAGCCGAAGGATAAGGATGGAGAATATCCGTACAACAGAGAGCTGCTGATTAAGTTGCTTTGCGGTGGACAAGTAAAGCCTGCGAAACTTTTCTTTAATGAAGAAGCATATGAGGAAGTCGCTTCGATTTCGCTTGGGATGCCTGATGAGGGCTTTGCAGCGCTGCTTGCGGAGCTCGAAGAACATGAAGAATTGATTTTGAGCATGAAAGCAATGTATGATTGGGCGGTGCTTTCAGATGTTCTTGCCGGAAAAAATTCTGTTTCGGAGGCAAAGGTGGCGGTTTATGAACAGCATGAAAAAGATTTGCGTAATTTGAAAGCTTTTGTAAAGAAATATCTGCCGGATAAGTATGATGAGATTTTTAGAAAAGTAAATAAGCAATTAAATAATTATGCGTCGTATGTAAATCATTATGAAATTAAAAGCCCAAAGCTGAAATCTGAAATTAAAAAAGCCAATAAGGAGGAGTTCTCTGACTATTTAAAAAAGCTCATGAAAAATGTATCGTGCGAAGATGCCGATCGAGAGTTTTACGATGATATGATGTTAAGGCTGGAGATGACATCATTTATGCCGAAGCAGGTGAACAATGATAACAGAGTAATTCCTTATCAGCTGTATTGGTATGAGTTAAATGAAATTTTAAAAAGAGCCGAGGCATATTTACCGTTTTTAGAAGAAGATAAAGATGGGCTGGCGGTAAGAGACAAGATTTTATCCGTCTTTGAATTTAGGATTCCGTATTTCGTGGGTCCGGTTTCGGAGAAAAGCAGCTTTGCATGGATGAAGCGTAAGGCAGCTTCTATCGAAAGAATATATCCGTGGAATTTTGATAAAACAGTTGATTTGGATGCAAGTGAGCAGGAATTTATAAGAAGAATGACCAATACTTGTACATATCTTCCGGGTGAACATGTGCTGCCGAAATATTCGCTGGTATATGCGAAATATGAGGTGCTCAATCAGATTAACAAAATAAAGATTAACGGAGACCCTATTACAGTAGAGCAGAAGCAGAATATTTTTAATGAAGTGTTTATGGGAAGTGCGAGAGTATCGTCGTCAAAACTGAAATCATTTTTAATTTCCAATGGAATTATGGATAAGGACGATGTACTGAGCGGTATTGATACAGAGCTGACAACACTTGCATCGCTGAAGCCTTTCGTTGATTTTAAAAAGCTGATGGAATGTGGTGTAATTACTGCGGAGGATGCAGAAGCGATTATAGAACATTCTACATATTCGGAGGACAGGAATAGATTTAAAAAGTGGATAGCAGAGAAGTATCCGCAGCTTGCTGAAGCAGATAAGAAATATATCGGAAGCCTCAAGTATAAAAATTTCGGGCGTTTGTCAAGAAAGCTTCTGTGTGGGATTAACGGAAGTTGCAGGGAAACCGGAGAAGTGGGCACTGTCATGGACTTCTTATGGAATACAAATGATAATCTGATGCAGCTGATAAAGTCGGACAAATATACCTTTGAAGAACAGATAAAAGAGATACAGCAGGAATATTACGGCAGTCATGGAATGAGCCTGAACGAAATAATGGATTCCATGTATATCTCCAATGCGGTTAAGCGTCCTATTATGCGCACGCTTGATATAATGGATGATATTGTAAAGGTGATGGGATGCAAGCCTGAGAAGGTATTCATCGAAATGGCAAGAGGTGCGGGCGAAGAGCAGAAAAATAAAAGGACTGTCAGCAGAAGAAAGCAGATAGAAGAACTCTATAGCAAAGTTAAGGACGAAGATGTAAGAATGCTTTCAAAACAGTTGGAAGAGCTTGGAGATACGGCAGATAACAAGCTCCAAAGTGATGTTTTGTATTTATATTTTACGCAGCTTGGAAAATGCATGTATACCGGACAGCCGCTTGATATTACTGCATTAAAGACATCAGTATATAATGTTGATCATATATATCCGCAAAGCATGGTAAAGGATGACAGCATTATTAACAATAAAGTTCTTGTCTTATCGGAGGTGAATGGAGTAAAGAGTGATGCATATCCGCTTCCGGCTGAGTGGAGAAATCACATGACAGGATACTGGGCAAAGCTTAGGAGTAATGGACTTATTACGGAAGAAAAGTATAAGAGACTTATCAGGAGTACGCCTTTCAGCGATGATGAGAAAATGGGCTTTATCAATAGACAGCTCGTTGAAACAAGACAGTCAACAAAAGCATTGGCTGAAATTATTTCCGAAAGATACACCGATAATATCGTTTATGTAAAAGCCGGATTGGTATCGGAGTTTAAAAAGAAGTATGATATTGTTAAGTGCAGAAGCATAAACGATCTTCATCATGCTAAGGATGCATATCTTAACATACCTGTTGGAAATGTTTACAATGAAAAATTTACTAAAAAGTGGTTTAGCATTTCTGATAAGTATAGTCTGAATACACATGTAATATTCGGACAAGAACTGAAGCGTGGAGATAGGATTGTATGGAAAGGGCAAGAATCAATAACAAAAGTTAAGAATATTGTGAGCAAAAATAGTATTCATTTTACACGATATGCGTTTTGTAGGAGAGGTGGACTCTTTGATCAAATGCCGATAAAAGCGGCAGAGGGGCTCACTCCGTTGAAGCATGGAATGGATACTGCAAAGTATGGCGGATATAATAAGGCAACGGCAAGCTTTTTCGTACCTGTAGCATATTCGGTGGGAAAGAAGATAGATTTAATGATAATGCCTGTAGAATTAATGTGCAGCAATAGATTTCTTGCCGACAGTGAGTTCGCTAAAGGATATGCAGAGAAAACTGTGAGCAGTATTGTCGGAAAGCAGGCATGTGATATCAGTTTCCCTTTAGGTAAGCGTTACTTGAAGATAAATACCGTATTCTCGCTCGATGGGTTTAGAGTTGCGTTGGGGAGTAAAAGCAGCGGCGGGAAAAAGGTAGGATTAATACCGCTTACATCTCTCATAGTTTCGCTTGAAGAAGAAAGGCTTTTGAAGAGGATTGAAAGATTTAATGAGAAGAAAAAGACAAATTCTAATATAATGATTGATACAGATTACGATGGTATATCATTTGAAAGCAATATTGCATTGTATGATATGTTTGTGAAAAAATTCAAGAACAGTCCGTTCTGCTTCATGCCTAATGCACAGGGGGAGCTTTTGGAAAAAGGAAAAGAAAAATTTGAAAAACTTAGTCTCGAAGAGCAGGCAGCGATACTTCTAAATATACTATCTCTTTTTAAAACAGGTCGAACTGGAACTGCTGATTTAGAGCGCATTGGAGGAAGCAAAAACAGTGGTGTAATTGCGCTAAGCTCCAATGTTTCAAATTGGAAGAAAAATTATAAAGAAGTATACATAATAGATACTTCGGCATCTGGCATATATGAAAAGAAGAGTGTTAACTTGTTTGATTTGATATGATGATATGAGTTGGAGAACGGTTGTAATATCGCAGAGGTGCAAGCTCGATCTTAAGATGGGGTATATGGTGATTCGTGGAGAAGAGAGCAAGAGAGTATTTCTTGATGAAATAGCAGTGCTTATGATAGAGAACAGCGCTGTATCTTTAACGGGATGCTTGCTCGAAGCATTGGTGAATAAGAAAATTAAGGTTATTTTCTGTGATTCTAAGCGAAACCCACATTCCGAGCTTGTACCGGTGCATGGGAGTCATGACAGTTCACGCAAAATCCGAGAGCAGATTAAGTGGCGACAGTCGATAAAAGCTGCGGTTTGGACTGAGATTGTTACCGAAAAGATACGAAATCAAATGTATTTTTTGGAGGAATTAGGCAAGTATGAAGCAGGGACGCTTTTGGAGAGCTATATTGCCGAAATACAGTTCAATGATGTTACTAACAGAGAAGGACATGCGGCAAAGGTATATTTCAATGCGGTATTCGGCTTGGACTTTACAAGAAGCAAGGATTGCAATATAAATTCCGCATTGAATTATGGATATAATGTGCTCTTGTCGCTTGTTAATCGTGAGGTATCTTCAAACGGATACCTCACGCAGCTTGGACTGTTTCACGATAATATGTTCAACTATTATAATCTGAGCTCGGATTTGATGGAGCCTGTAAGGATTGCGATTGATAAACATGTATACTTCTCGGATTACGATAAATTTGAATCTGAAGAAAAGCATGATGTTCTTAATATATTTAATAAGGAATGTATTATTAATGCTACATCACAAACCTTGGCAAATGCGATCAAGATATATACGAGAAGTGTTTTTGAAGCTATTGAAAATGAAGATGTTTCGTTAATTAAATTTATTAAGATATGAGCTATAGATTTATGCGTATATTAGTATTTTTCGATTTACCTACAGAAACCAATGAAGATAAAAGAAACTATAGGATGTTTCGTAAGGTGCTTATTAAAAACGGTTTCTTTATGATGCAAGAGTCGGTATATTGCAGACTTGTGTTGAATTCAAGCATGGAAAGCTCGGTAATAAGCATATTGAGAAAAAACCGTCCAAAAGGCGGTTTGGTTCAGATATTGACCGTTACCGAAAAACAATTTGAGAAAATGGAATTTTTGGTTGGCGCTAAATCAAGCGATGTTGTTGATAC
>CAYRZK010000100.1:0-4841 GCA_964428785.1 uncultured Oscillospiraceae bacterium
GTGTGCTATACGGACGGCGACCGTTTCGGTCATCTCTCGGCGCACTTGCTTTTTTGCGTTCCAATGCCTTGTTTTCGGGCTTTGAGTATGATAAAATAAATAGTTAGTTTGTAGGTTTTAATTTTGTTTAAGGAGAAATAGATTTATGTTTGATAAGTTAGACTTCACTCTCGAAAAATATGAGGAGTTGTCGCTCAAGGTATCTGATCCGGAAATTATAAATAATCAGCCGGTATGGCAGAAGCATATGAAAGAAATGGGCGAGATGGAGCCTATAGTGAACAAATACAGGGAATACAAAAAGGCGAAGTCAGACCTTGCCGGTGCAAAAGAAATGCTTGAAATAGGAGACGAAGAGCTTCGTGAAATGGCAAAAATAGAAATATCGGAGCTGACGGAAAAGCTTGAAGTGTTTGAGCAGGAGCTTAAAATACTTCTTCTCCCTAAAGACCCTAACGATGAAAAGAATGTAATCCTTGAAATCAGAGCCGGCACAGGCGGCGACGAGGCGGCACTGTTCGGAGCAGACCTCCTCAGGATGTATACGAGATATGCCGAAAGACGAGGCTGGAAAACTGAAATAATGGATGTTAACGACACAGGGCTTGGCGGAATTAAGGAGGCTGTAGTACTTATAAAGGGTAAGGGTGCTTATTCAAGACTTAAGTATGAGTCCGGCGCACATAGAGTGCAGCGTGTTCCGGAAACAGAGTCTTCGGGCCGTATTCACACATCGGCAGCCACTGTTGCAGTGCTTCCGGAAGTTGATGAAGTAACGGTACAGGTAAATCCGAATGATGTAAGAGTCGATGTATACAGAGCATCGGGAAACGGCGGACAGTGCGTAAACACTACAGACTCCGCAGTAAGACTTACACATTTGCCTACAGGTCTGGTTGTTACATGTCAGGATGAAAAGTCACAGATTAAGAATAAGGAAAAAGCGTTTAAGGTACTCAGGGCAAGACTTTACGATTTGATGCTCAGCGAACAGAATAAGGAAATTGCCGATGCCAGAAAGAACCAGGTAGGTACGGGAGATCGTTCTGAGCGTATCAGAACTTACAATTTCCCACAGGGGCGTGTTTCCGATCACAGAATCGGCGTGACTATTTATAAGCTTGATTATTTCCTTGATGGAGACCTTGATGAAATTATCGACGGTCTTATTACAAATGACCAGGCAGAAAAAATGAAGAATTTTTAAGGTGAACGAATTGGACACAAAAGTTTTAAAGCCAACAGAAGAAAATATAATAAAAGCAGCTTCCATTATTAAAAATGGTGGGCTTGTGGCATTTCCGACGGAGACTGTATACGGACTCGGCGCAAATGCACTTGATGCGGAAGCTGTAGCGAAAATATATGCGGCAAAGGGACGACCGAGCGACAATCCGATGATTGTTCATATCGCAAGAGCATCGGATATCGGACAGCTTACGCCGATGCTTTCGCCGACGATTGTTACATTGATAGATGTATTTTGGCCGGGACCGCTTACACTCATAGTTAAGAAAAAAGACGAAGTACCTGATGTTACGACGGGCGGTCTTGATACTGTAGCTGTGCGTATGCCGGATAATCGGACTGCACTTGACCTTATAGCATTTGCGGGATGTTCCATCGCCGCTCCGAGTGCCAATCTTTCGGGAAAACCGAGTCCGACAAAGGCTCAGCATGTCATAGATGACCTTTCGGGAAGGATTGATGCGATTCTTGAGGGCGAAGACTGCCGCATAGGTATCGAATCGACAGTTCTCGATGTAACCGGCGATGTCCCTACGATTTTAAGACCGGGAATTCTCACGGCAGACGATATAAGCGCAGCGCTCGGTAAAAAAGTAGAATACGATAAGGCACTTTATGAAAGACCCGACTTCAATGCAGCACAGGGAGATACACTGGATGCCGGCTTTGCGGAGGATTTTCATCCTAAATCACCGGGTATGAAATATAAGCATTATGCACCGAACGCTCAAATGATTGTTGTTGAGGGGCTTCGTGATAATGTTAAAAAGGAAATAGAAAGGCTGCGTGCATTGAATGAAAGTCTCGGAAATAAGGTGGGTGTAATACTTTTTGAAGAAAAGGCATTCATTGAGGCGGCACATGATTTCTTTGCGGATCTGCGTGAAATGGACAAAGAGGATGTGGATCTTATCCTTGCGGGAGCGCTCTCCGATAACGACGGAGTGGGCTTTGCGGTAATGAATCGTATGTTTAAGAGTGCAGGCTATAACATTGTAAAGGTTTGATAGGAGGCATATATGAAAATTGCAGTTGCGAGCGACCATGGCGGTTTTGCTCTTAAGGAAGTAATAGCAAAATTCCTCGAAGAGAGGGGGTGCGAAGTGCAGAATCTCGGAACATATTCCGAAGATTCTGTAGATTATCCCGAATATGGCAGGAAATGCGCAGAAGCGGTAGTTTCCGGAGAAGCTGAGCGTGGCATCGTCGTATGCGGTACGGGTATCGGCATTTCGATAGCGGCAAACAAAGTAAAGGGTGCACGCTGTGCGCTTTGTACAAGCGTTCATATGGCGGAAATGACAAGAAGACACAACGATGCGAATATGCTGGCACTCGGCGGCAGAACAACAGACGAAGCTCTTGCTGTTGAAATCGTAAAGACATGGCTTGAGACGGAGTTTGAGGGCGGACGCCACCAGCGCAGAGTCGATATGCTCAACGAAATGTAATGAGACACAGTGCGGTATAAGGCATTAAACGGTTACATAAAAACAGTTTTCGATTAAAATGAAATATACGGAGGTACAATAATGGCAAAGGTTTATGTATTCGATCATCCTCTTATTCAGCATAAGACAGCGATTATCAGAAGAACAGACACAACAACAAAGGATTTCAGAGAGCTTGTAAAAGAAATTGCAATGCTTATGGCATATGAAGCAACAAGAGAGCTGCCTTTAAAAAACATTGAAATCACAACGCCGATTTGTGATACAACTGTTAAAATGCTCGATGGTGAAGATATTGCAATTGTTCCTATTTTAAGAGCAGGGCTCGGAATGGTGGACGGTATGCTTGCACTTGTTCCGAATGCCAAGGTCGGACATATAGGCCTTTACAGAGATCCTGAAACACACGAACCTGTGGAATATTATTGTAAGCTTCCTGCTGATATAGAAAAGAGAGAAATCTTTGTAGTAGATCCTATGCTTGCAACAGGCGGAAGCGCTGTGGCTGCGATTGATTTTGTAAAGCAGCGTGGAGGCAAGAATATCAAGTTCCTTTGCCTCATTGCAGCTCCGGAGGGTATTGAGATGCTGACAAAGGCACATCCGGATGTAGATGTATATGTTGCGGCTAAGGATGAAAAGTTAAATGAACACGCATACATTGTTCCGGGACTCGGCGATGCAGGCGATCGTATCTTCGGAACGAAATAGAAGCTTTTCGGTTGTCCGCAGGCTTGCGGATAATGTCATGATTTTTAGTAAACCAAGGAGAAAATATAAATGTTTAAGATCCCTGATAATGTTAGTAAGCACGAAAATGTTTTTGATGTGCTCAAGGAAAGAGGTTTTATAGAGCAGTGTACCGATGAAGAGGCGATAAGAGAGCTTCTCGGTAAAGAGAAAGTAAAGTTTTATATAGGCTTTGACCCTACGGCAGATTGTCTTCATGTAGGTCATTTCATGCAGGTTATCATTATGATGTACATGCAGAAGTACGGACATACTCCGGTAGTTCTTATTGGAGGCGGTACAGGCATGGTAGGCGATCCGTCGGGCAGAACGGATATGCGTCAGGTAATGACAGTGGACACTATTGAGCACAACTGTGCCGAATTCAAGAAGCTGTTCGACAAGTATCTCGAATTCGATGATGAATGGGAATATGTCGGAAACGAGGGCGTTTATACACCGGGACACGAGAACAAGGTGCCGGAGCCGGGTAAAGCTATTTCGGTAAACAATGCAAGATGGCTTCGACCGTTAAATTTCATTGATTTTGCTCGTGAAATAGGCTCACTTTTCAATATCAATACAATGCTCAGAGCAGAATGCTTCAAACAGAGAATGGACAGAGAGGGCGGTCTTACCCTTTTCGAGCTTAACTATATGCCGATGCAGTCATATGACTTTATGGTAATGGCTCGTGACTTTGATGTAAAAATACAGTTTGGCGGCAATGACCAGTGGTCAAATATCATAGGCGGTGTTGACCTTACAAGAAAAAAGGTCGGCAAGCAGGTATACGGAATGACATTCTCACTTCTTACAAATTCGGAGGGCAAGAAGATGGGAAAGACTGCCAAGGGTGCACTTTGGCTCGGCGCACACAAAACAAGCCCGTATGAATTTTTCCAGTATTGGAGAAATGTTGAAGATGCCGATGTTGAAAAGTGCTTAAGAATGCTCACATTCCTTCCGATGGATGAAATTGCGAAGCTGGCTGCGCTTGAAGGCTCTGAAATCAATAAAGCCAAGGAGCTTCTTGCATTTGAAGTTACAAAGCTCGTACATGGCGAAGAAGAAGCACAGAAAGCGCTTGAGGGTGCAAGAGCCGCATTCGGCGGAGGCGGAAGCGTAGAAAATATGCCGACGACGCAAATGGAAAGAGCTAAGTTTGAGGGCGAGGGTATAGGTGTCGTTACTCTCATCAAAGAGCTCAAGCTTGTTCCAAGCAACGGAGAAGGCTTCAGAACGATTGAACAGGGTGGACTTACAGTAGGCGGAAACAAGGTGACGGATAAGAAAATGAACATCACAGCAGATATGTTTGATGAAAACGGAAAGCTTGTTATCCAGAAAGGTAAGAAAACATTCCATGTTGTCGAGCTCATATAAGTGAAGCTTGCACGAATGGGTCTATAC